>JBDTXQ010000494.1:0-2502 GCA_040006115.1 Usitatibacter sp. | reverse complement strand
CCGCCGCGGCGCGCAGCGTCGAGCGCGGCCAGCAGTCGCAGATCGCCATCACGTCGCGATGGAAATGCATCGTGCCCTTGGGCTTGCCGGTGGTGCCCGAGGTGAACGAGATGATGCAGGTGTCGTCGGCCGCGGTGGCCACGTTGGCGAAGCGCGCGGCCTTGCCGGCCATCGCAGCCTCGAGGCCCGCCGCCGAAGGATCGTGGAAGTGCTTTACGGACGCGAGCGTCGGGCAATTCGCGCGCGCCGCGTCGAGCTCGCCGGCGAGGCGCAGGTCGCAGAGCGCATGGGAGACGCTCGCCTTCGTGACGATCTCGGTGAGCTCCTTTGCGCGAAGCAGCGGCATGGTCGCTACGGCGATAGCGCCCGCCTTCACCACCGCGAACCAGCACGCGGCCATCATCGGGCTGTTGGCGCTGCGCAGCAGCACGCGGTTGCCGGGCACCACGCCCATGTCCTCGACCAGCACGCGCGCGATGCGGTTCGCCTTGTCCAGGAGTGCCGCGTAGGTCCACGTGACCCCCGGCGCGCGGATGCAGACGCGATCGCCGCGCCCCGCTTCCACCGCGCGATCGAGGAGCTCCGTCGCGCAGTTGAGCGCCGCGGGATAGCGAAGCTCCGGAAGGTCGAAGACGAATTCCGGCCACTCGTCGCGCGGCGGCAGGTGATCCCGGGCGAAGGTGTCAACGTGCGCGCTCACGGCTTCGCGCCCTTCAGGAGCTCGCGGGCGATGATGAGCTGCTGCACTTCGGTCGCGCCCTCGTAGATGCGTAGCGCGCGGATCTCGCGGTAGAGCCTTTCCACCGGCGCGCCGCTCACCACGCCTTGCGCTCCGCTGATCTGCACCGCCGCGTCGATCACCTGCTGCGCGGTCTCGGTCGCGGTCATCTTGGCCATGGCCGCCTCGCGCGTCACGTTGCGGCCCTGGTCGCGCTGCCACGCGGCGCGATAGGTGAGGAGCGCGCTCGCGTCGATGCCGGTCGCCATCTGCGCGAGCTTCGCCTGGGTGATCTGGAAGTCGGCGAGGGTCTCGCCGAACATCTCGCGCGAGGTGGCGCGGCCCACGGCCTCGGCGAGCGCGCGGCGCGCGAAGCCGAGCGCGGCGGCGGCGACCGAGGTGCGGAACACGTCGAGCGTCTGCATCGCGAGCTTGAATCCCTGCCCGGGCGCGCCGAGGAGGCTCGACTTCGGCACGCGGCAGCCCTGGAAAGCGAGGCGCGCGAGCGGGTGCGGCGCGATCACCTCGATGCGCTCGGCGATCGTGAAGCCCGCAGCGCCCGCGTCGACGATGAAGGCCGAGATGCCTCGCGAGCCGGAGGCCTCGCCGGTGCGCGCGAACACCACGTAGAAGTCCGCGATACCACCGTTGGAGATCCACGTCTTCTCGCCGTCGAGCACGTAGGCGTCGCCCTCCGCGCGAGCGGCGCATTGCAGGGCGGCCGCGTCGGAGCCCGCGCCCGGCTCGGAGAGGGCGAAGGCGGCGATCGATTCGCCGGCCGCCACTCGCGGGAGGTACGCGCGCTTCTGCTCCGCCGTGCCCGCGAGGCTGATGGCGCCCGATCCCAGTCCCTGCATGGCGAAGGCGAAGTCGGCGAGGCCTGAGTGTCGCGCGAGCGTCTCGCGGGCGATGCAGATGGCGCGCGTGTCGATCGCGTCGCGCGCGCCGCCATGGGCAGTGCCCGCCACGGCGTGCGCGAGCCACCCGCCCGAGCCCAGCCGCTTCACGAGGTTGCGACATGCGGCGTCGACGTCGCCGACATGGTGGTTGCCGATGTTCTTCGCCGCCCAGGCTTCGAGGTCGCGCTCGAAGGCGCGGTGGCGCTCCTCGAAGAACGGCCAGTCGAGCCAGGTCCTGTCGCTCGCGGGGCTCATATCAGTCGCCCTCGAAGACCGGCTTCGCCTTCGCGGCGAAGGCTTCGTAGGCGCGCCTGAAATCCCGCGTCGTCATGCAGGTCGCCTGCGCTTCGGCTTCCGCCTCGATCGCCTCGTCCACGCCCATGCTCCATTCCCGGTGCAGCATCTTCTTGGTCATGGCGTGGGCGAACGTGGGACCGGAGGCGAGCCGTGCCGCCATGGCGTGCGCCTCTCCAGGCAGAGACTCGGGCGTGCACACGCGGTTGTAGAAGCCCCACTGCAGCGCCTCGTCGCCGCCCATCGCGCGGCCGGTGTAGAGGAGCTCGGCGGCGCGCCCCTGGCCCACGATTCGCGGCAGCATGGCGCACGCGCCCATGTCGCAACCGGCGAGCCCCACGCGCGTGAAGAGGAAGGCGACCTGGCTCCTCGCCGTGCCGAAACGCAGGTCGGACGCCATCGCGAGTATCGCGCCCGCGCCCGCGCACGCGCCATCGATGCACGCGACGATCGGTTGCGGGCACGCTCGCATCGCCTTCACCAGGTCGCCGGTCAGGGTGGTGAAGTCGAGCAGGCCCGCCTCGTCCATGCGCGTGAGCGGCCCGATGATCTCGTGCACGTCGCCGCCCGAGCAGAAGTTGTCGCCGGCGC
>JBDTXQ010000493.1:0-2505 GCA_040006115.1 Usitatibacter sp. | reverse complement strand
GGATTGCGGGGTGTACTCCCCCGACGAGGGCGGACCCACGTGGTTCCATGAGCGCGAACGCGCCGAGCGCGAGGCGCGCGAACGCGTCGAGCGCGGCAAGCTCGGCTTCGAGCTGCGGGGGGAGAAGCTGAAAGGTTCCTTCGCGCTGGTGCGAATGAAGGACCGGAAGGAGTGGCTCCTCATCAAGCACAAGGACCGCTTCGCGAGCGGCGCGGACCTCACCCTGCGCGACCGCTCCGTGCTTTCAGGCGCCACCGTCGCGGATCTCAAGGTCGTGCCCGCGCATCGCATCCCCATCGCGCGGCTCATTCCCTCCGGCAGGATCGAGGCGATGCCGCCGAAGCTTGCGCCGATGCTCGCGGAGTCCGGCGACGCCGCCTTCAATCGCGCGGGCTGGATGTGGGAGCCGAAGCTCGACGGCTACCGCGTGCTCGCCTTCATCGATGCGGACGGCGTGAAGCTTCGCTCGCGCAAGGGGCTCGATCTCTCCGTCACGTTTCCGCGCCTCTGCGCGGAGCTCGCCAGGCAGGGTCCGCAGGGAATGATCCTCGATGGCGAGCTCGTGGCCTTCGACGCGGGCGGGAGGCCCTCCTTCGCGGCGCTGCAGGATCGCGCGCAATTGAAGGCGGCGCGCGAGATTGCCGCCGCCGACGAGGCCGCCCCGGTCGCCTTCTGCGCCTTCGACCTCCTGCATTTCGCGGGCGTCGACCTTCGCCAGGCGACCTACGGCGACCGGCGCCGCTACCTCGCGCAGTGCCTGATGCCCTCGCCGCTGGTGCAACTCGTGCACGCGTCCGATGACGGCATTGCGCTCCAGGACGCGGCGCGCGCGAGTGGGTTCGAGGGCGTGATCGGCAAGCGCGTGGAGAGCCGCTACGAGAGCGGGAAGCGCTCGCAGTCGTGGCTCAAGGTGAAGCCCACGAAGAGCGCGGACTTCGTGATCGGGGGCTACACGAAAGGGAAGGGCTCGCGCGCGGCGTTGGGCGCGATCCTGGTGGGCCATTGGGAGAAGGGCAGGCTCGTCTACGCATCCCACGTGGGCTCGGGCTTCGACAGCAAGGCGCTGGCGCAGGTCGAGAAGACGCTGGCGCCCCTGCGGCGCAAGACGCGGCCGTTCGCCGACGAGCCGCTCCTGAACGCGCCCACCACGTGGGTCGAGCCAAACGTCGTCGCGGAGGTGAGCTTCCAGGACTGGACCGCGGACGGAGCGTTGCGCGCGCCGGTTTTCCTGCGGCTGCGCGACGATGTCGATGCCGGGACAGTCCGTCGAGAGTCCCGCGCGATGGCCGGCGTTGCCATTGACGACACCCTCGCCCAGTTGGACGGCAAGGGGACGGCCTTCACCCTGTCCATTGGCCCGCGTCGCATCAATCTCACCAATCTCGATCGCGTGTACTGGCCCGCCGATCCCGCCCTCCGGCAGCCCGCGCTCACCAAGCGCGACCTGCTGCGCTACCTCGCCCAGGTCGCGCCCCTCATGCTGCCGCACCTCGCCGATCGCCCGCTCACCATGATCCGCATGCCTGACGGGATCCGCGGGCAACGCTTCTTCCAGAAGCATTGGGGCGAGGAGCGCCCGGAGTTCATCGATGCCATCACGGTCTTCTCCGGCCACAAGGACGAAAGCCACGAGTACCTGGTGTGCAACAACCTGCCGACGCTGCTATGGCTCGCGCAGTCGGGGACGCTGGAATTCCACGTGTGGCATTCGCGCGCGCGACCGGGCTCCGACGCGGCCTCCGACGGCACCGACTACGCAACGTCGCTCGAGTCGCTCGAGGCGTCGATCCTCAACTACCCCGACTACGTGCTTTTCGACATCGATCCCTACATCTACTCGGGTAAGGAAGCGAAGGGTGCGGAGCCGGAGCTGAACACCGTCGCGTTCGAGAAGGGCAAGGAGGTCGCGTTCTGGCTGCGCGAGCTGCTGCAGGGCATGTCGCTCGAGCCGATCGTGAAGACCTCCGGGAAGACCGGGCTGCACGTCTTCGTCCCGATTCGCCGCACCCTCGATTTCGATGCCGCGCGCCACGTCTCGGAGCTGGTCGGGCGTCACCTCGTGCGGCTCCATCCAAAGGACATCACGGTGGAGTGGAGCGTCCCGAAGCGCACCGGGAAGATCTTCATGGACTACAACATGAACGTGCGCGGCAAGACACTGAACGTCGCCTACTCCCCGCGCGGCGAGCCGGGCGCGCCGGTGTCGATGCCGCTCGCCTGGGAAGAGCTGGCCAGCGCCCATCCGCTCGACTTTCGCATCACCAACGCCCCGGAACGGCTCGCCGAGACCGGCGATCGATGGGCCGACGCGCTCACGGAAAAGCAGAGCCTCGAGGGGGCCCTGAAAGGTCGTGAGAAATGACTTGCATGACAAGTCATATGTTCCTGATCTAGAATTGGAATTTCCCGCGTTCTTTTCGCCTTCGGAGGCGCACCATGGCTGCACGACCCATCGCATCGTTGACGGTTTCATTCGGGCTCGTGTCGATCCCGGTGAAGCTCTTC
>JBDTXQ010000492.1:0-2507 GCA_040006115.1 Usitatibacter sp. | reverse complement strand
GAGGTTATAATTTTTCGATGAAATTCCAGGGCACCGACACCTACGTCGCCGACGATGACCTGAAGCTCGCGGTGAACGCCGCGATCACCCTCGAGCGACCGCTCCTCATCAAGGGCGAGCCCGGCACCGGCAAGACGATGCTCGCCGAGGAGGTCGCCCGGGCGCTCGGCAAGCCCCTCTTCCAGTGGCACGTGAAATCCACCACCAAGGCGCAGCAGGGCCTCTACGAATACGACGCTGTGTCGCGGCTGCGCGATTCCCAGCTCGGCAACGAGCGCGTGGGCGACATCGGCAACTATATTTTGAAAGGCGTGCTCTGGCAGGCGTTCGAGTCGCCCGAACAAGCCGTCGTGCTGGTGGACGAGATCGACAAGGCGGACATCGAGTTCCCCAACGATCTCCTGCGCGAGCTCGATCGCATGGAGTTCTACGTCTACGAGACGCGCCAGACGATCCGCGCCTTGAAGCGACCGGTGATCTTCATCACCTCTAACAACGAGAAGGAGCTGCCCGACGCTTTCCTGCGCCGCTGCTTCTTCCACTACATCCGCTTCCCCGATCCCGACACGATGCAGGCGATCGTCGACGTGCATTTTCCCGGGATCAAGAAGAAGCTCCTGCAATCGGCGCTCGAGGTGTTCTTCGAAATCCGCGAGATGCCGGGCTTGAAGAAGAAGCCGTCGACCTCG
The DNA here is from genome assembly GCA_040006115.1 of Usitatibacter sp. Classification (GTDB taxonomy): domain Bacteria; phylum Pseudomonadota; class Gammaproteobacteria; order Burkholderiales; family Usitatibacteraceae; genus Usitatibacter. The sequence continues at coordinate 1,818 of JBDTXQ010000492.1, read as the reverse complement.
GAATTGCTCGACTGGCTGAAGCTCCTGCTCGCCGAGGATATTCCGCCCGAAGCGCTTCGCACGCCGGGCCACCAGGCCTCGATCCCGCCGCTCTACGGCGCCCTCCTCAAGAACGAGCAGGACGTCCATCTGTTCGAGCAATTGATCTTCCTGCAACGACGCGGGAGGTAACCATAACAGCAAGGCGCAAGAGTCCGGCGCGGAAGACCGCGATCGCGAAGCCCGCGGCGAAGAAGCCGACCGTGCGCAAGGCGCTCGCCAAGAAGCCGAAGGCGAGCCCGCCTGGACGCGCCACTCGCGCGAGCGTCGCCGCGAAGGGCCTTCGCCTCGCGGGAGTGGGGAGCGAAGCGGTCGCGCGCGCCACGGGCCGCGCGTGGGACGAGTGGCTGAAGGTGCTCGACCGCGCCGGCGCGAAGGCGATGCCGCACAAGGACATCGCCGTCATGCTGTCGCGCAAGTTCGCGGTGCCCGATTGGTGGAGCCAGATGGTGACGGTGGGCTACGAGCAGGCGCGGGGGCTGCGCGCGCCGAACCAGAACGCGCGGGGCTTCGCCGCGAGCGCCTCGCGCACCGTGGGCGCGGCGGTCTACGAGCTCTACGACGCGTGGCACGCCCCGGGGATGCGCGCGCGCTGGCTGCGTGACGCGCCTGTGGAGGTGAAGCGCTCCACCGGCGGAAGGTCCATGCGCATGACCTGGACCGCGGGCGGCTCGAGCGTCGAGGTGGGATTCTTCGCCAAGGGCGCGGGCAAGAGCACCGTGCAGGTGAAGCATGGCAAGCTCCCGACGGCCGCAGCGGTACTGAAGCAGAAGGCCTTCTGGAGGGACGCGCTCGACCGGTTGGAGTCGCTCTTCGAGCCTGTGGCCGAGCTGAAGTAGTGCTCTTCGACTTTTTTTTCGCGGTTCGCAAGGCCGGCGTCCCCGCGAGCGTCAAGGAGTTCCTCACGCTGCTGGAAGCGCTCGACAAGGGCGTGGTCTACGGCAGCGTCGACGACTTCTACGTGCTCTCGCGCCTGTGCCTGGTGAAGGACGAGGCGTACTTCGACCGTTTCGACCTAGCGTTCGCGGGCTACTTCAAGGGCGTGCAGTCGATTCCCGACGAGATCGTCACCGAGATCCCCGCCGAGTGGCTGAAGAAGATGGCGGAGCGCTGGCTCACCGAAGAGGAGAAGGCGAAGATCGAGGCGCTCGGGGGCTGGGAGAAGCTCATGGAGACGTTGAAGCAGCGCCTCGAGGAGCAGAAGGCGCGCCACCAGGGCGGCTCTAAGTGGATCGGCACGGCGGGGACGTCGCCCTTCGGTGCGCACGGGTTCAATCCCGAGGGCATCCGCATCGGCCAGGAGACCGGGCGCAACCGGCGCGCGGTGAAGGTGTGGGACAAGCGCGAGTTCCAGGATTACGACACCGACCGCGAGCTCGGCGTGCGCAACATCAAGATGGCGTTGCGGCGGTTGCGGCGTTTCGCTCGCGACGGAGCGCCCGAGGTGCTCGACCTCGACGCAACCATCCGCTCCACGGCGAAAAACGCGGGCTGGCTGGACATCAAGATGGTGGCGCAGCTGCACAACGCAGTGAAGGTACTGCTCTTCCTCGACGTGGGCGGATCGATGGACGACCACATCAAGGGCGTGGAGGAGCTCTTCTCCGCGGCGAGAAGCGAGTTCAAGAACCTCGAGCATTTCTATTTTCACAACTGCGTCTACGAGAGCGTGTGGAAGGACAATCGCCGCCGCCAGAACCGCATCCCGACTGTGGAAGTGATGCGCAAGTACGGACACGACTACAAGCTGATCTTCGTGGGCGACGCGTCGATGAGCCC
>JBDTXQ010000491.1:0-2511 GCA_040006115.1 Usitatibacter sp. | reverse complement strand
CGCGCGCCAACGACAACGACGTGAAGCGCGCGGGCGAGGCGATCAAGGGCGCGCGCCGTGGGCGCGTGCACACCTTCATCGCGACGAGCCCGATCCACATGCAGCACAAGCTGCGGATGCAGCCCGACGCCGTCCTGGAAGCGGCGGTGCGCGCCGTGAAACTCGCGCGCCAATACACCGACGACGTGGAGTTCTCCGCCGAGGACGCGGTGCGCTCAGACGTGGACTTCCTCTGCCGCATCTTCGAGGCCACCATCGCGGCGGGCGCGCGCACCATCAATGTCCCGGATACGGTGGGCTACAGCATTCCGTACCTGTGGGGAGAGCTCTTCACCAAGCTCATGTCGCGCGTGCCCAACGCCGGCAAGGCGGTGTGGTCGACCCACTGCCACAACGACCTGGGCATGGCGGTGGCGAACTCCCTAGCCGCGGTGATGGCGGGCGCGCGCCAGGTGGAATGCACCATCAACGGCCTGGGCGAGCGCGCCGGCAACGCGTCGCTCGAGGAGATCGTGATGGCGGTGAAGACCCGCTCCGACATCTTCCCGTGCACGACGGCGATCGACGCGACGCAGATCGTGGCGGCGAGCAAGCTCGTCTCGACGATCACCGGCTACCCGGTGCAGCCCAACAAGGCCGTGGTCGGCGCGAACGCCTTCGCGCACGAGTCGGGAATCCACCAGGACGGCGTGCTCAAGCACCGCGAGACCTACGAGATCATGCGCGCCTCGGACGTGGGTTGGGGCGCCAATCGCCTCACCCTCGGCAAGCTCTCCGGGAGGAGCGCCTTCAAGTCGCGCCTGCAGGAGCTTGGCATCACGCTCGCTTCGGAAGAGCAGCTGAACGCCGCGTTCGCGCGCTTCAAGGAGCTCGCCGACAAGAAGCGCGAGATCTTCGACGAAGATATCCAGGCGCTCATGTCCGACGAGGCCGTGACGCCCGAGGCCGAGCATTACAAGCTGGTGTCGATCTCGGCCCATTCCGAGACCGGCGAGCAGCCGTTCGCGCGCGTGGTGATGTCCGACGAGGGGCGCGAAATGCGCGCCGAGGCCCGCGGCGGCGGCATCGTCGACGCGACCTTCAAGGCGATCGAGAGCATGGTGCAGAGCGGCACGGAGCTCGTGCTGTACTCGGTGAACAACGTGACCGAAGGGACCGACTCCCAGGGCGAGGTCACGGTGAGGCTCTCCAAGATGGGGCGCATCGTGAACGGCATGGGCTCCGACACCGACATCGTGGTGGCCTCGGCCAAGGCCTATCTCGGCGCGCTCAACAAGATGGCGGCGAAGACCCGGCGGATGAATCCGCAGTACGGGCAGGAAGAAGCCGCTTCCACGCTATGAAGAGTACGGCGCCGGCGGGTTGCGCGACGATTCGATGATGGAGTCGCCGCGGCTGGGCATGGGCACCTGGCATATGGGGGAGCGCGCCGGCCTCAGGGTCAACGAAGTGGCTGCGCTGCGCCTGGGTCTCGATCTCGGCATGCGCCTCATCGACACCGCCGAGATGTACGGCGAGGGTGGCGCGGAGAGCGTTGTGGGCGAGGCGATTCGCGGCCGGCGCGAAGGCGTCTTCGTGGTGAGCAAGTTCTATCCCCACCACGCGTCGCGCCAGAAGCTGCGCGCCGCGTGCGACGCGTCGCTGCGCCAGCTCGATATCGAGGCGCTCGACCTCTACCTTCTTCATTGGCGCGGGCGCATTCCCCTCGAGGAGACCGTCGCGACCCTGGAGGAGCTTGCCGCGGCGGGCAAGATCCGCAACTGGGGCGTCTCCAACTTCGACGTCGCCGACATGGAAGAGCTGGTCGCCGTGCCCGGGGGAGACCGCGTGGCAGCGAACCAGGTGCTCTACAACGTCGCGCGGCGCGGCGTCGAGTACGACCTGCTGCCGTGGTGCGAGGAACGCGGCGTGCAGGTGATGGCCTATTCGCCGCTCGACGAGGGCCGCCTGGTGCGCCACCCCGCGATCGACGCGGTGGCGAAGCGTCTCGGGGTGAGCGCGGGCGAGGTCGCGATCGCGTGGCTCCTGCGCAAGCCCGGCGTCATGACGATTCCGAAGGCCGCGAGCTTGGATCACGTGCGCGCCAACCGCCGGGCTGCCGATCTGGTCCTCGACGACGCCGCGCTCGAGACCCTCGAGCTCGCCTTTCCGCCTCCGCGGCGCAAAAGGCCGCTCGAGACGATCTGAAGTCGGCGCGCGGCGACACGCGTTCGGCTACGGAAACATGGAGTTGCGCGCGCGCGCCGCAAACCTGTAGCCCTCGGACGACGAACTCACCGCGATCACGCCGCGCCCGCGTGGTCCGGTGATGCGCTCCACAGAGGGAGAAACGCGTGTTTCGCCGCGACTGGCACGAATCGTGAGTGCGACCTTCCTGATGTTCCAACCCAGGGAAAAGGTCCGACAATGAAATACGCAGACAATCTCTTCGCCCGCCGTGATCCGCCGAGCGCATTGCGCGATGCCGCGCCGGCGCCATCTCCCCGCCATCCCACGCACCCGCCTGCAGCC
>JBDTXQ010000490.1:0-2521 GCA_040006115.1 Usitatibacter sp. | reverse complement strand
CAGGTGCTGTGCAACGTGGCCGCGCTCGAGAGCGAGGACTTCCTGCGCGGCAAGGTGCGCATCGACGCGAAGCTCGGCCGCTTCCCCTGGGATCGCTTCAACCCGAACGGCGGCAGCGTCTCGCTGGGCCATCCCTTCGGCGCCACCGGCGCGAGGATCCTCTCGCAGGCGGTGAAGGAGCTCGCCTCGATGGGGCCGGGCAAGCGCGCCGTGGTGTCGATCTGCGCCGATGGCGGCGTCGGCACCGTGGCGCTGCTTACGACCTGACCTGGGCCGGGCGCGGCGCGGCGCTCGCGTCGAGCGCCGCGGCAAGGTCGGGGAACACGTTGTCCCGTCCCAGCTCTGCGAGGAAGCCGGAGCGTGCCATCAGCGAAAGGGGCTGCTCGTTCAGGTCGGCGAGGATGAGCCGCCCCCCGGAGCGCATCAGCGTGGCGTGCAGGGCCTCGAGCGCGTCGAGCCCGGTGGTGTCGAAGTTGATCAGCTTGTGCATCTCGAGGATCACCACGTCGGGAAGTGGGCGCGACGGATCGAGGAGGTTCTCGAGCTTCGCGACCGAGCCGAAGAATATCGAGCCGAACAGCCGCCACGCGCCGACGCGGCGACCGTCGGGCAGCACCGCCCTATCCGTGGGCAGCCGCACGGGCTCCACCTTGGTGAGCGACGACACCCGGTAGATGAAGAAGAGGCTCGCCAGCACCAGCCCCACTTCCATCGCGACCGTGAGGTCGAAAACCACCGTGAGCGTGAGCGTGGCGAGCAGGATCGCGCGGTAGAACAGGGAGAAATGGCCGAGCTCGCGCAGCTCACGCCACGGCACCATGTTGAATGCGACCCACATGAGGACGGCGGCGAGGGCGGCGAGCGGGATGAATCCGGCGAGCGGCGCGAGGGCGTAGATCACCGCGAGGAGCGCCAGCGCGTGCACGAGCCCCGCCACCGGCGAGCGCGCGCCGCTCTTCACGTTGGTCATGGTGCGCGCGATGGTGCCGGTGACCGCGATGCCGCCGAAGAGCGGCGAGACGAAGTTGGCGATGCCCTGCGCCATGAGCTCCTGGTTGGGATCGTGGCGATCGCCGATGAGTCCGTCGGCGACGCGCGCGCACAACAGCGACTCGATCGCGCCCAACGCCGCGATGGCGACCGTGGGACCGAAGAGGTTCTGCGCCGTGGCCCAGTCGAAGCTCGGCAGCCGCGGCGCGGGCAGCCCCTGGGGCAGCGCGCCGAAGCGCGAGCCGATCGTCGCAACCTGGAGCTCCAGCGCCCACACGGCGAACGCCGAAAGGGTGAGGACGACCACCGTGCTGGGAAGCTTCGCGGTGACGAAGCGCCAATTGCCCTGGTGGGCGCTCTGCGGCGCGGGCCACACGACGATCATGAGCACCCCCGCGAGGCCGATCGAGAACGCAGTCCAGTTGATCGTGCCAAGCGCCGCCCACAGCACCGAGATCTGGGAGAAGAAATTCGAGGGCATCTTCGCTGTGTCTAGGCCCAGGAAGTCGCGCACCTGGGACAGCGCGATGATCATCGCGATGCCGGTGGTGAAACCGATCACGATCGACACCGGGACGAAACGCACCAGCATGCCCAGCCGCGCCGCGCCCATGGCGAAGAGGATGACGCCGGCCATCATCGTGGCGATGAGGAGGTTCGCCACGCCGTACTTCTCGACTACGCCGTAGAGCAGCGCAACAAAGGCGCCCGCGGGCCCGGCGATCTGCACCTTGGAGCCGCCCAGCAGCGACACGGTCGCGCCGCCCACGATGGCGGTGACGATGCCCTGCTCGGGACGCACGCCCGAGGCGATGGCGAAGGCCATGGCGAGCGGGAGCGCCACCAGCGCCACGGTCACGCCCGCGCCCACGTCCGCCGTGAAGTCCTCGCCGCGATACTCCTTCAGGCTCGCCCACAGCCGCGGGCGGAACGAGAAGGAGAGCGGCGGGAAAGATCCCAACTAGAGCGTTTCGACCGTCGAGTTCAAGTAGTAGCCGGCGCCGCGCTCGGTGCGGATCAAGGTCGGCTGGTTGGGGCTTTCCTCGATCTTGCGGCGCAGGCGCAGGATCTGCACGTCGATGGAGCGGTCGTAGATGTCGTCGTGCAGGCGGCTTGACTCGAGCAGCTGGTCGCGCGTGAGGATCCTGCCCGGGGCGCGCAGGAAAGCCACCAGGAGCGCGTACTCGCTGTTGGTGAGCTCGACGTTGCGCCCGTCGGCCGCCTTCAGCTTGCGCGTGCCGGTATTCAGCTCCCATCCGGAGAACTTGAACGCGCGCACGCTCTCGCCGCGGCGCGTCGCGCGCTTGCCCTCGGTGCGGCGCAGAACGGCCTTGATGCGCGCGAGGAGCTCCCTCTGGCTGAAGGGCTTGGTCACGTAGTCGTCGGCCCCCAGCTCGAGGCCCATGATGCGGTCGGCCTCTTCCTTCCGGCCGGTGAGGATGATGATCGGCAGGTCGAGGGACTCGCGCAGGCGCCGCGCGATGGCGAGGCCGTCCTCGTCGGGCAGCTTCAGGTCGAGGATCACCAGGTC
>JBDTXQ010000489.1:0-2523 GCA_040006115.1 Usitatibacter sp. | reverse complement strand
TTCTTGCCGAGCAGCTTGAAGAAGCCGCCGATCAGGAAGAAGAGGTCCGGCGGGTTGCAGGCGTGGATCGCGTCGAAGCCGCGCGTGAAGAGCACGCGCCAACACAGCACGAACGTCCAGAAGAGTGCCAGGCTGTACTCGATCGCGTAGCCCAAGGCGCCGTTCGCCTCCACCGGCAGGTCGTAGCGGTAGATCGCGACGCCGTCGATCTCCTCGAAGTGCTTCTCGTAACCCTTGCCCGTCGGGCAGATGATCGACACGCCGTAGCCCGCCTCTGCGAGCGCGGTCGCCTCCTGCCACACGCGGCGGTCGAACGGGCTCGGCAGGTTCTCGACGAGGAAGAGGACTTTCTTCATTACCAGCAGATCCCGTCGTAGACGCCCTCCACGCTGCGCTCGTTGGTGATGCGCACCAGGTCGACAATCTGCTGGTTCTCGCCCACGCGCGCCGGGATGCCCTTGAATTCCGGCGAGCCATTGCCGATCACGATGGTGCCGGCGTGCGCTAGCACTTCGTCGATGGAATTCACCATGAGCTTCGAGATGTGCGGGATGTGGTTGAGGATGTACTCCTTGTTCGCGCCGTGGATCGCCGCCATGCGCACGTTGCTGTCGTAGACGCGCAGGTCGTAGCCCTTGCCGATGAGGCGCTCGACCAGCTCCACCATCGGGCTCTCGCGCAGGTCGTCGGTGCCGGCCTTGAAGCTGAAGCCGAGGATGCCGATCTTCTTCGAGCCCTTGTCGATCACGGCGCGGATGCCGCGCTCGATCTGCTCGTCGTTGGAAGGCAGGATCGCGTCGATGATCGGCACCTTCACGTCCATCAGCTTCGCCTTGTACGAAAGCGCGCGCACGTCCTTCGGCAGGCACGAGCCGCCGAACGCGAAGCCGGGCTTCAGGTAATAGGGAGAGAGGTTGAGCTTCGTGTCCTGGCAGAAGATGTCCATCAGCTTGTGGCTGTCGAGGCCGAGGCCCTTGCAGATGTTGCCGATCTCGTTGGCGAACGCGACCTTGAGCGCGTGCCAGGTGTTGTCCGCGTACTTCACCATCTCCGCGGTCTCGTAGTCGGTGCGGATCATCGGCCCCGGCATGTGGCCGTAGAGCTTCTCGAGGACGTCGCCGCTTCCCTTCTCGACCTCGCCGATGACGGTCTTGGGCGGGTTGAAGTAATCGGCGACGGCGGTGCCCTCGCGCAGGAATTCGGGGTTGATGCAAAGGCCGAAGTCGATTCCGGCCTTCAGGCCCGAGGCCTCCTCGAGCGCGGGGATCACGACGGCCTTCATGCTGCCCGGCAGCAGCGTGCTGCGGATCACCACGGTATGGCCCGCATGGTCGCGCAGCCCCTCGCCGATCTGCTCACAGACGCGGCGCACGTATTTCAGGTCGATGTGCCCGTTGCCCAGGCTCGGCGTGCCGACGCACACCAGCGACAGGTCGGTGTGCTTCACGGCCTCGGCCACATCCATCGTGGCGCGCAGCTTCCCGGCCGCCACCGCCTGCTGGATGATCTCGCCGATGTCCTTCTCGATGATCGGCGTCTTGCCCGCGTTGATCAGGTCCACCTTGGTCTGCTGCGGGTCCACGCCGATGACTTCATGACCTTCCTTGGCGAGGCAACCGGCCGAGACTGCGCCCACGTAACCGAGGCCCATGATGCTGATCTTCATTGCGAGTGTTCTCCGGGGAGTGCTTCTGGGAGCCACCAGCATGGCGTCGGCAGTTGACTACGCGCCGCGCCGAAAAAACCCGATTCCTAGTCCGTCCGGACTAAGGCGGCGGGTACAGCGCCGGGGCGTTCGGCGCCGGGCACGATCTCCCGCCAGATGGCGTCGACTTTCGGCACCAGCACGTCGGCGGAGAAGCGCTCCGCCGCGGCGCCGCGCGCCGCCCGGCCCACGGCCTTGCGCTGTCCCTCGTCGGAAAGGAGGTGAGTGAGCGCGGCCTCGAGCCCCGGGACGTCGCGAGGCTCGAGAAGGATGCCCGTGCGCCCGTGGTCCACCGCCGCCGGAATTCCGCCCACGCGCGTGGACACGACCGGGACGCCCGCGGCCTGCGCTTCCAGAACCGACATCGGCAACGCCTCGTAGTGCGAAGGCAGCGCGAAGACCCAGGCGCGCTTCATCAGCGCATCCTTGGCGTCGCCCACGATCCAGCCCGGCATCTCGATCGACGCCTCGACGCCCAGGGCGCGCGCAAGCGCCCTCGCCTCGTCCACGTCGCCCACGCCGCCCAGCACCAGTCGCGCGCCCGGAACCTCGCGCCGCACGCCCGGCCATGCGCGCAGCAGGTCGTGAACGCCCTTCCTCTCCTTGATCATGCCGAGGAAGAGCACCGTGGGAGGGCCCGCGTCGAGCGCCGACTGCCACGACGGGATCTCCACGGGGTTCGGGATCACCACCACGCGGCTCGCGGGCTCCATGGCCGAGAGCGCCTCGCGCCACTCCTCGGAGAGTGCGATCACGCGCTCGGCGCTCGCGTAGATCCAGCGGATGAAGCGGCGCGTCACCGCGCCGCGCCCGCGGTA
>JBDTXQ010000488.1:0-2529 GCA_040006115.1 Usitatibacter sp. | reverse complement strand
GGCTTCGCGCACATCGCGATCGGCTGCAACAACACGTTCCAGAAGTACCTCAAGCTGATCGAGCTGCAAAAGACCGGCGCGGCGCGTGGTCGCGAGGCACCTGCGGCATCGAGCAGCGCGCGAGGCCCGAGATGATCCTCGTGACGGGCGGCGCGGGCTTCATCGGATCGAATTTCGTCATCGATTGGCTCGCTTCGGAGGGCGAGCCGGTGCTGAACCTCGACAAGCTCACCTACGCCGGCAATCCCGCGAACCTCGCGGGGCTCGCGGGCGACCCGCGCCACGTTTTCGTTAAGGGCGACATCGCCGACCGGGCGCTGATCGAGCGGCTCTTCGCCGAGCACCGCCCGCGCGCGGTGGTGCACTTCGCGGCGGAGAGCCATGTGGACCGCTCCATCCACGGCCCGGGCGAATTCGTGCAGACCAATGTGGTCGGCACCTTCCAGCTCCTCGAGGCGGCGCGCGCGCACTGGCAGGCGCTGCCCGGTGAGGCGAAAGGCGCTTTCCGCTTCCTGCACGTCTCCACCGACGAGGTCTACGGGTCCCTGGGCGAGGGCGACCCCGCATTCTCCGAGACCACGCCCTACGCGCCCAACAGCCCCTATTCGGCGTCGAAGGCGGGCTCCGATCACCTGGTGCGCGCCTACCACCACACCTACGGGTTTCCCACGGTCACCACCAACTGCTCGAACAACTACGGGCCGTTCCAGTTCCCGGAGAAGCTGATCCCGCTCATGATCTCCAACGCGCTCGAGGGCAAGCCGCTCCCGGTGTACGGCGACGGGCGACAGGTGCGCGATTGGCTCTACGTGGGCGACCACTGCGCGGCGATCCGCATGGCGCTCGCGCGCGGGCGGGTGGGCGAGACCTACAACATCGGCGGCAACGCGGAGCGGCGCAACATCGAAGTGGTGCACGCGTTGTGCGACTCGCTGCAATCGGTGCGTCCGCGCCCCGACGGCTATCGCGGCCTCATCACCTCGGTCGCCGACCGCCCGGGGCACGATCGCCGCTACGCGATCGACGCGAGCAAGATCCGCGCGCAGCTCGGCTGGCGGCCAAACGAGACGTTCGACACCGGCCTCGCGAAGACGGTGCGCTGGTATCTCGACCACGCGGAATGGGTCGCACAGGTGAAAAGCGGCGCATACCGCGACTGGCTCGAAGTCAACTACGCAGCGAGGAGTGCGCAGAAATGAAGCGGAAGGGAATCATCCTCGCAGGAGGATCGGGCTCGCGCCTCTACCCGGCTACGCGCGTTGTCTCGAAGCAGCTGCTGCCGGTGTACGACAAGCCGATGGTGTACTACCCGCTCTCGACCCTGATGCTGGCGGGCATCCGCGAGATCCTGGTGATCTCGACGTCCCAGGACACGCCGCGCTTCAACGAGCTTCTCGGCGACGGACGCGAATGGGGGCTCGAAATCTCCTACGCGGTGCAGCCGCGCCCCGAGGGCCTCGCGCAGGCGTTCATCGTCGGGCGCGACTTCGTCGCCCGCGCGCCGAGCTGCCTCATCCTCGGCGACAACATCTTCCACGGCCACGACCTCGCCGACTCGCTGCAGGCGGCGGCGGCGAGCTCCGCGGGCGCGACGGTGTTCGCCTACCCGGTGAAGGACCCGGAGCGCTACGGCGTGGTGGAGTTCGACGCCCAGAAGCGCGCCATCTCGATCGAGGAGAAGCCGCGGGCGCCGAAGTCGCGCTACGCGGTGACCGGCCTCTACTTCTACGACGAGCGCGTGAGCGACATCGCGGCGAGCCTCAAGCCCTCGCCGCGCGGCGAGCTCGAGATCACCGACGTGAACCGCCGCTACCTCGAGGAAGGCGCGCTCGCCGTGAAGGTGATGGGGCGCGGCACCGCGTGGCTGGACACCGGCACGCACGAGAGCCTGCTCGAGGCTTCGCACTTCATCGAGACCATCGAGCGCCGTCAGGGACTGAAGATCGCCTGCCCCGAGGAGATCGCCTACCGCATGGGATACATCGACGCGGCAATGCTCGAGCGCCTCGCCGAGCCGATGAAGAAGAACTCCTACGGGCAGTACCTCCTCGCGGTCCTGCGCGACCGCGTCTTCTAGGAAACGCGCTTGAAAGCAATCGCCACGGCCATTGCCGACGTCCTCGTGATCGAACCCGCGGTTCACGGCGACGCGCGCGGGTTCTTCTTCGAGAGCTGGAACCGGCGCGCCTTCGCGAAGCTGGTGGGCGCGGACGTGGATTTCGTGCAGGACAACCACTCCGCGTCGGGCCGCGGCGTGCTGCGCGGGCTGCATTACCAGGTGAAGCAGCCGCAGGGAAAGCTGGTGCGCGTCGTCTCGGGCGAGGTCTTCGACGTGGTCGTCGACCTGCGCCGCTCGTCCGCCACCTTCGGCCGCTGGGTGGGCGAGCGCCTTTCCGCGGAGAACCGCCGGATGATGTGGGTGCCCGCCGGCTTCGCGCACGGCTTCCTGGTCCTCTCCGATTCCGCCGAGTTCCTCTACAAGACCACCGACTACTACGCGCCCGAGCACGAGCGCACGCTCCTCTGGAA
>JBDTXQ010000487.1:0-2538 GCA_040006115.1 Usitatibacter sp. | reverse complement strand
TGTTGAGCGCCGTCGTGACGCGCTGGTTGTCGTGGGTCGAGAGCTCGGCGACCGAGTACTGGAGCTGGTCGCGCGCGACCGCCGCGACCGGGAAGCCCTTCACGTATTCGGTCATCTTCGTGGTCTGCCACGCGTCGGGACGCACTGCGACGTACCCCGTGTCGATGCCCCATTGCGCCGCGCGCTCCGGTTGCGTCATGAATTTAGCGAGCTTCACGGCCGCCTGCTGCTGCTCCTTCGTGGCCTTCTTGAACACGTAGAAGTTGCCCCCGCCGGTCGGCGAGCCGCGCCGCTTCGCCTGCGGCAGCATGGCTACGCCGAAGTCGAACTTGGCGTTGTTCCGAACGTTGGTGAGGTTGCCCGTGGTGGTCCACATCATCGCGATCTTCTTCTCGAAGAAATCCTTGGGCGTGGTGCCCCACTCGATCACGCCCGTGGGCATCACCTTGTGCTTGCGCCCGAGGTCCACCCAGTACGCGAGCGCCTCGATCACTTCGGGCTTGTCGAAATAAGTCTCGGTGCCCGCGGGGTTCATGAGCTCGACGCCGTTGGGCGTGGTGAGACCCTGGAAGAGCCAGTAGGGGAATCCTGACGATGGGATCTGCACGCCGTACTGGGTGATGTTCCCGGAGGCGTCACGCTTGGTGAGCTTCTGCGCGTATTCGAGCATCTCCTTCCAGCTCGCTGGCGGCCGGTTGGGGTCGAGCCCCGCCTCCTTGAAGAGCTCCTTGTTCCAGTAGAGCACGATGGTCGAGCGTTGGAAGGGAATCCCCCAGGTCTTGCCGCCGGTCTGGCTGTTGGCCATGAAGGCCGGGTAGAAGCTCTTCATCCACGCCGCGTCGTCGGCTCCCGAAACAAGATCGTTGAACGGCACGATCGCGTCCTCGTCGATCAGCGTGAACATGTCGGTGGACAGCAGGATCGCCGTGGTGGGCGGCTGGCCGGCCTTGTGGGCGGTGAGCGCCTTCACGATCGACTCCTGGTAGGTGCCCGTGTAGACGGGCTTCACCTTGATGCCCGGGTTCTCCTTCTCGAAGTCCGCGGACATCTGGTCGATGGTCCTGGTGATGGGGCCCCCGACGGCGACGGGGTAGTAGAACGTGATCTCGGTATCCGCGGCGGCCGCGAACGCCGCGGTCGCGCAGCAGGCCGCCAGCAATTGCCAGATCTTCTTCGTGTTCATGGTCTTCTCTCTCCGGTTTGTGCGTCGAAATGATGCTCGTGCTCTTTGTCCCAGGCGACATGGATGGCGTCCCCGGGATTCGCGGCGGATTTTCCGGGGACGCGGATCGACACGGGCTGCCCTCCCGCGCGCGCCGTCACCAGCGAATCCGCGCCGAGGTATTCCACCGATTCGACGCGGGCTTCGAGTCCGCTGGATGACAACCGCACGTCTTCGGGGCGCACTCCCGTGAGTCCCCCGTTGGCGCGAACCAGGTTCATGGGCGGTGCTCCGATGAATCCCGCCGTGAACGCCGTGGCGGGCCGCGCGTACAGGTCCTCGGGCGATCCCACTTGCTCGATGCGCCCGTTGCGCAGCAGCACCACGCGGTCGGCCATGGTCATCGCCTCGGTCTGGTCGTGCGTCACGTAGACCATGGTGATGCCGAGGCGGCGCTGGAGGGCGCGGATCTCGCGGCGCATCTCGCCGCGCAGCTGCGCGTCCAGGTTGGAGAGCGGCTCGTCCATGAGGCACACCGGCGCCTCGGCGACGATGGCGCGGCCCAGGGCCACGCGCTGCTGCTGCCCGCCGGAGAGCTGCGAGGGCTTGCGCGCGAGAAGTTGCCCGAGGCCGAGGAGCTCCGCAGCCCTCGCGAGGCGCGCCTCGCGGTCGCGCACCTTGCGCACGCGCAGCCCGAAGACGATGTTCTCGGCGACCGTGAGGTGCGGGAAGAGTGCGTAGGACTGGAACACCATCGAGATCCCGCGCTGGGCGGGAGGAAGCTGGGTCACGTCGCGCCCGCCGATGCGGACGGTGCCCCCAGTCGGCGTGTCGAGCCCGGCGATCAGGCGCAGGGTGGTCGACTTGCCGCATCCCGAGGGCCCCAGGAGCACCACGAAGGAGCCGGGCTCGGCCGAGAACGTGATGCCGTCGAGGGCGCGCGACTCGCCCCAGTGCTTCGCGATATGTTCGAGGTGGATGGCCGACACCGCCGGATTTTCTCCTAAAATGGCGCCACCCACACAATCGACCCGCCGAAAGACGCCCATGCTCCTCTGGTTCGTGATCATCTACTGGATCATTTCCGTGGCGATCGGCATCTACGCGGCCAAGTGGGTGCACAACACCAAGGACTTCGCCATCGCGGGCCGGCGCATGCCGATGTACATCGTGACTGCCACCGTATTCGCGACGTGGTTCGGCTCCGAGACGGTCCTCGGCATCCCGGCGACGTTCATCAAGGACGGCTTCTCGGGGACCATCGCCGACCCGTTCGGCTCCTCACTCTGCTTGATCCTGGTCGGCCTCTTCTTCGCGCGCCCGCTCTACCGGATGAACATCATCACCATCGGCGACTACTACCGCAAGCGCTACAG
>JBDTXQ010000486.1:0-2541 GCA_040006115.1 Usitatibacter sp. | reverse complement strand
GCGGGCGCTTCGCCCAGCCCAGGCGCTTCATGCCTTCGGCGATCGCGCCCGAGGAAACCACCACGACCTCGACGCCGCGCGCGCGAAGCTCGGCGATCTGGCGCACCCATCCGGCGATGGCGTCGCGGTCGAGGCCCGCGCCCGCATTGGTGAGCAGGCTCGAGCCGATCTTCACGACGATGCGCTTCGCGCCGGTGAGCGGCGTGTCATTCATTCGTCGTCGGCGCGGCCCGTATTGCGCCCGGCGCGCTTCTCCGCCTCGAGGAAATCCATCACCGCGAAAGTGACGTCCTTGCAGCCCTCGCCGGTGATGCCGGCGATGAGGAACCAGGGCTGGGTCCACTTGAGCTTCTTCACCAGCGCGGCGGCGCGCTTCTTCGCCTCCTTCGGGTCGAGGAGGTCGGCCTTGTTCATGAGGAGCCAGCGCGGCTTCTTCGCGAGCGCGGCGTCGTACTTCTTCAGCTCGGCGGCAAGCGCGCGCACTTCCTTCGCGGGATCGACCGCCTCGTCGAAGGGCGCGATGTCGACGAGGTGCAGCAGCAGGTGGGTGCGCTGCAGGTGGCGCAGGAACTGGTGGCCCAACCCCGCGCCCTCGGCCGCCCCCTCGATCAGCCCCGGGATGTCCGCCACCACGAAGGAACGGCTCTCGGTGACGCGTACCACGCCCAGGTTCGGATGCAGCGTGGTGAAGGGATAGTCCGCGACCTTGGGGCGCGCCGAGGAGACCGCGCGGATGAAGGTCGACTTGCCCGCGTTGGGCATGCCGAGCAGTCCCACGTCGGCGAGCACGCGCAGCTCCATCTCGAGCATGCGCCTCTCGCCCTCTTCGCCGTGGGTGAACTGGCGCGGCGCGCGGTTCACACTCGACTTGAAGTGCAGGTTGCCGATGCCGCCCTTGCCGCCCTTTGCAAGGAGCGCGCGCTCGCCGTTCTTCGCGAGGTCGGCGAGCACCGCGCCGGTTTCGGCGTCGCGGATCACGGTCCCGACGGGCACGCGCAGCACGATGTCCTCGGCGCCCTTGCCGTACTGGTCGCGCCCGCGTCCGTTCTCGCCGGATTCGGCGCGGAAGATGCGCTTGTAGCGAAAGTCGATGAGCGTGTTCAGGTTGGCGTCGGCCTCGGCGTGGATGCTGCCGCCGCGCCCGCCGTCGCCGCCATCCGGCCCGCCGCGCGGCACGAACTTCTCGCGGCGGAAGGACGCCGAGCCGTCGCCGCCGTTGCCGGCGATCACCTCGATCCTGGCCTCGTCGAAGAATTTCATCGGGGCGCGAAGTCCGGAAGGGCGACGCGCACGCCGAGCGCGATGAAGGTCACGCCGGCGAAAACATTCAGGCGCTCGCCGATCGCGGGCTTGGCGCGCACCCACGCGCCGATCCAGCCGGAGAAGAGCGCGACCGCGCCGAAGATCACGATCGTCTGCACCATGAAGATCGCGCCGAGGAGCGCCATCTGCGCGCCCACGTGGCCCTCGTCCGCGCGCACGAACTGCGGCAGGAAGGCGAGGAAGAAGAGCGTGACCTTGGGGTTCAGCATGTTGCCGACCACGCTCTGCCTGAAGATCACGCCGAGGGCGCGCGTGTCGCTCGCGCCTGCGATGGAGAACGACGAGCGGTGGCGCAGCGCCTGGATGCCGATCCAGACGAGGTAAGCCGCGCCCGCATAGCGCACCAGGTCGAACGCGAGCTCGGAGGAGCGGATGAGCGCCGCGATGCCGACCGCCGCGAGCAGCGTGTGGAAGATGCAGCCCGTGGCGAAGCCGAGCGCCGCCGCCACGCCCGCCTTCGGCCCCTGCGTGATGGCGCGCGTCAGAACGTAGACGATATCGGGCCCGGGCGCCACGGTGAGCAGTGCGGAGGCGGCAAGGAAGAGGGCGATGTCGGGCATTTGCGCGGCGTCCCAGAAACGAAAAAGCCCCGCTTCAGACGGGGCTCTTTCGCGAACGGAAGGAGCTGTCAGGCCTGCGACGGCTCGATCGTCACGGTCGACTTCTTCTTCGGACCGTGCTGCGAATACTTGACCTTGCCCGTGGCCATGGCGAACAACGTGTGGTCCTTGCCGATGCCGACGTTCATGCCCGGGTGGAACTGGGTGCCGCGCTGACGCACGAGGATCGACCCCGCGTTCACCAGCTCGCCACCGTAGGCCTTGAGGCCGAGGCGCTTGCTCTCGGAATCGCGGCCGTTGCGGGAAGACCCGCCTGCTTTCTTGTGTGCCATTGCTGTGTCCTCGAATTAGGCGATCGCGTCCACACGGATTTCCGTGTAGTTCTGGCGATGGCCCTGGGTCTTCTGATAGTGCTTGCGGCGACGCAGCTTGAAGATCTTGATCTTCGTGCCGCGCCCGTGGGCGATGACGGTGGCGGAGACCTTCGCTCCGGACACCAGGGGATTACCAAGCTTCACGGCGTCGCCGTCCGAGACCATCAACACTTGATCCAGGACAATCTGAGCGCCAACGTCTGCCGGTATCTGTTCTATTTTGATTTTCTCGCCGGGGGCAACGCGATACTGCTTGCCGCCGGTTTTTATGACCGCGTACATTG
>JBDTXQ010000485.1:0-2552 GCA_040006115.1 Usitatibacter sp. | reverse complement strand
ACGCAGATCACGCGCCACGATTGCGTCGAGGGCTGGAGCGCGATCGGCAAGTGGAAGGGCGTGCCGCTTCACGACGTGCTCGAGCTCGCGAAGCCGCAATCGAAGGCGCGCTTCGCGGTGTTCCATTGCGCCGACCCCATGGAAGACGACGGCTCGCACAAGTACTACGAGAGCATCGACATGGAGGACGCGCACCATCCGCAGACGATCCTCGCCTACGAGATGAACGGCGCGGTGCTGCCTGTGGCGAACGGCGCCCCGATCCGCCTGCGCGTGGAGCGCCAGTTGGGCTACAAGCACGCCAAATACGTGATGCGCATCGAGCTCGTGGAAAGCTTCGCCCACATCGGTGGCGGAAAGGGCGGCTACTGGGAGGACGAGGGATACCAGTGGTACGCGGGGATCTGAGGCCGGTCAGCCCGAGTTGCGAAGCCCCGCGGCGAGGCCGTTGATCGAGAGGTGGATGCCGTTCTTCACCCGCTCCTCGGCGTTGCCGGCGCGGTGCCGGCGCAGCAGCTCGAGCTGCAGGTGGTTCAAGGGATCGAGGTACGGAAACCGGTTGCGGATCGAGCGCGCAAGCGCGGGATTCGAAGCGAGGAAAGTTGTCGCGCCGGTGATCTCGAAGAGCGCCTTCACCGTGCCGTCGAATTCGCCGAGGATGCGCCCGAAGATCCGGTCGGCGAGCGCGGTGTCGGCGAGAAGCTCCTTGTAGCGCGCGGCGACCGACATGTCCGCCTTGGCGAGGAGCATGTCGAGGTTGGAGAGCATCGCGCCGAAGAACGGCCATTCGCGCCACATGCGCGCGAGGAGGTGCCGGCCCTCGGGACCGCGCCGCTCCACGAAGGCGCTCGCGGCCGCGCCGAAGCCGTACCAGCCGGGCAGCATCACGCGGCATTGCGCCCACGAGAACACCCACGGAATGGCGCGCAGGTCCTCGATGGCGTCCGACTTCTTGCGCGACGCCGGACGCGAGCCGATGTTGAGCTCGCCGATCTCGCCGATCGGTGTTGTCGCGCGGAAGTACTCGACGAAGCCGTCGGTGCCGTAGACCAGATCCCGGTATGCGGCCATGGCGTCGCGCGAGAGCTCCTCCATCGCGAGGTGGAAGCTTTCGTGCGCGACGTGCGGCGCCTTGTCGAGCGTCGCCCGCGCCGTCGCCGCGAATAGCGCCTCGAGGTTGCGCTTGCCAATCTCGCGATTCGCGTACTTGCTCGCGATCACCTCGCCCTGCTCGGTGAGGCGAAGCTCGCCCTGCACGCTCCCCGGAGGCTGCGCCAAGATGGCGTCGTAGCTGGGGCCCCCGCCGCGGCCCACGGTCCCCCCGCGGCCATGGAAGAACCTCAGCCTCACCCCGGCATCGCGGAACACCTCGACCAGTGCGGTCTCGGCTTTGTAGAGCTCCCAGTTCGAGGTGACGTAGCCGCCGTCCTTGTTGCTGTCGGAGTAGCCGAGCATCACCTCCTGCACCCCGCCCAGCGACGCGACGAGGCTGCGCGCCGCGGGCATTGCGAACCACGCGCGCATGGTCTGCGGCGCGCGCTGCAGGTCGCCGATGGTCTCGAAGAGCGGCACGATCTGCAGGCGCGAGGCCGGGAAGTCGCCGGGCGTGACGAGCCCCACTTCCTTCAGCAGCACCGCGACTTCGAGGAGGTCGGACACGCTGTCCGTCTTCGAGATCACGTATTGCCGGATTGCCTCCGGGCCGAGGCGCGCGTGCACCACCGCGGCCGCCTCGAAGATGGCGAGCTCGCTTCGGGTGAGTTCGGAGTACTGCGCGAACATCGAGCGCAGCGCGCGCGGCGAGCTCAGCTCCGCGAGGAGCACCTCCTGCCGCTCGCCCTCCGCGAGCGCGCGATAGTCCGGGACCACGCCCGCATCGCGCAGCAGCTCGGCGACGGCGACCTCGTGGATGTCGGAGTTCTGGCGCAGGTCCACAGGCGCGAGATGGAACCCGAAGGCGCGCGCGGCGTTGCGCAGCTCGCGCAATCGCCCGTCGGCGAGGAGCTCACTCCCGCCCGCGCGCAGGCTCGCGTCGATCACGTCGAGGTCGAGTTCGTAATCGCCCGCGTTCGCGTACGGATCGGCCTTGCCGACCGAGGTGCGGTGCTGCAGCTTCAACCCGAGGGACGTAGCGGTTGCGTCGAGACGCGCGTAGATGCCGGTCAGGGCCCGCCGGTACGGCTCGTCCTGGCGATGCAGCGAACGATCCGGCGACTGCTCCGCGAGCGCGGCCAGCTCCGCGGTCACCTTCGCGAGAAGCCCGGACAACGGTAGCTCTCCGCCCAGCGCGTGCGCCTGGGCGAGGTAGTGGTCGAAGATCACCTCGCTCTGGCGTCGGAAGGCGACCTCGAGCATCTCCGCGTTCACGAAGGGGTTGCCGTCCCGATCCCCCCCGACCCAGCTGCCCACCGAGATCAGGGCCGGCAGCCTCGGGCGCACGCCCTCGCCGGGGAAAGTCGCGATGCAATCCTCGACCTCGGCGATGAGCCGCGGCACCGCGTCGATGAAGGTGTAGTTGAAGTAGGCGAGCGCGTTCTCGATCTCGTCGCGCA
>JBDTXQ010000484.1:0-2569 GCA_040006115.1 Usitatibacter sp. | reverse complement strand
CGATGATGCAGGTCGTGCCGCGCACCGGGACCGACGACGCGTCGGCCGCGGTGAACTACGACGAGCTCGACCAGCCGGCGGCGCTGCGGCGCCGGCGCGACGTGACGGTGGAGGCCATGCGGCATTCGGGCGTCGAGATGCTCGACATCCCGGCGTTCCTGCGCAAGCAAGCCGACTAGCGCCGGCTGTCGTCCCCATTCCCGACGTGTCTCCCGTCGGGAATGGCGCATGCCTATGCGGGCCTCCTCGTGAGGCCCGCCTTTCATCGCCGACGCTTCATGCCGGGCGATGCAGCTCCGCGGTGTGAAACGGCTCCAGCGTGTCGATGGCGTCCACCGGCTGAGTCTTGATGTCCCATTTGAAGAGCCGCACGACCATCTGCCCGGGCATGAAGTCCACGATCGTGAAGCCGTGCTGCTCGAGGGGCTTCACCTGCTCCTCCATGTCGAGGTGCGCCGGCGGCATCGCACCGGTGCCGCGGCGTCCCGACGGCCAGCCCAGCGGCCCGGGGCGACAGCCGATCGGCCCGGATAGCACCACGTTCACCGGATTCTGCTTGAGATCGAGCGCCCCGCTTCGCAGCATGCGGCCCATCGCGATCGCGTGCAGATCTCCGCTGATGACGAGAGGAACACGGCTCCGCATCGCCGACATCGCGCCGATCAGGCGGTCGTGCTGCTTGAGCCACCCCGATTGCCAATAAGGCTTAGGCTCGCTCGTCGTGAGCTTGCCTTCTCGCCCGAGCACATCCGGATACCACTCGCCCCATTTGCCGGCGGTCCAGCCCGGCGGGTTGGACGGGACGTGAACCACGTGAGCGACATCCTTGGAAGCGGTGCGCGCCATGAGCCACTTCTCCACTTGCGGATCGAGATACACGGCGCTCGGCCCGGCCATCGTCTGCGTGCGGCGAACGTCATAGAGCAGGATCTCGGCCAGGCGCCCGAAGCGGACGGTGCCGAAGCTTTCGGAGACGCCAGCGACGCGGTCCGCGGCCGACGAGTAAGGCAGGCCGAGCGGGCGAGCCGCATCGGGGAGGAATTCGGGGTAGTAGATGCCCTGCGTGGCGCGCGCGAGCTGCAGCATGAAATGTGACGGCGGGAACGTGACCACCGCGTCGGTCGCTTCGTCGTTGTCGAAATAATCGTGGTCGTCCTGCATGAAGAAGACCGGAGTCGAGCGGAAGTCGGTGCCGTAGACGGGAACGATCTGCGGCCCCGCGGCGCGCTTCAGCACGGCCTCGTTGTCGCTGCCGAGGACGATCGCGGAACGATCGAAGGAGCCGGCGGCCTGGATCGCCTCGGGGCTGGCGCCGAGAAGCTTCGACCCCACCGGGGCGAGCAAGTCCCAGTAGACGTGATCTCCGTTGGCCACCATGGCGTCGGGTTGGAAGCTGAGGCCGCGTCGCAACAGCCGATTGCGCACGGCGGTCGGAAGGAATTTGTGGACCTCGTGACCGCCACCGCAGGTATAGATGAGAAGACGAAAGCGCGCCGGGCTTTCGCCCGGCGAAGGGAACGTCGCTAGTTGCCAGGGCTGGCAGAGCGCCTTGCCCCGGCTATCCGCGAGCGACAGGGAGTAGCGGCGGCCCGGCGCGAGATCCATCGCATCGAAGTGCCAATGCTCGCCGCGCGTGTCTCCCATGCGTCCGCGGACCGTGACGTCGCCGACTCGCAGGCGCGGCTCTGCGTCCTGCGGCGCCGAGAACGATGCCTTGATGAGCATCCGCGTATCGCTCACGGTCGGCAACAAGTGGCGGACCACCCCGGCATCCCATTGCGTGTCGATCGGGGTGCGCGCGCCTGCGGATTGCGCGAAGAGGTCCGCAGGCACCATCGCGGAGAGGGCCACCGCGCTCGAGGCCCGGAGAAAATCACGGCGCTGGATCAGGTTCATGGGGGCATGCTACGCCGGGCGCATTGCGGCGAACTAACCATATGATACAATTGAGGAAATCCCATGATACGACAACGAACCCTGAAGACCTCCGTGCGTGCCACGGGCGTGGGGGTGCATACCGGCCACAAAGTGGTCATGGTGATGCGTCCGGCCCCGATCGACACGGGCATCGTCTTCTGCCGCTCCGACCTTCCCGACAATCCCGCAATCCCCGCGCGTGCGCACAACGTAAGCAACACCACGATGGCGACGGTGATCGAGAAGGATGGCGCGCGGGTGTCGACCGTGGAGCACCTCATGTCGGCTTTCGCGGGCCTGGGGATCGACAACGCCTTCGTCGACGTCTCCGGCGAAGAGGTGCCGATCATGGACGGCAGCGCGGGCACGTTCGTGTTCCTCATCCAGTCGGCCGGCATCGAGGAGCAGGCGGCGGCCAAGCGCTACATCCGCGTCCTGAAGAAGATCGAGCTCGCCGACGGCGACAAGAAAGTGCGCGTCGAGCCTTTCGACGGCTTCAAGGTGGGCTTCACCATCGAGTTCAGCCATCCCGTGTTCGACGCGACCGTGTCCGAGGTCGAGGTCGATTTCGGCGAGGTTTCCTATGTGCGCGAAGTGGCGCGCGCCCGCACCTTCGGCTTCACGCAGGAAGTCGAGATGCTGCGCTCCAAGG
>JBDTXQ010000483.1:0-2571 GCA_040006115.1 Usitatibacter sp. | reverse complement strand
CCGCGTGATCCCGACCTACATCTACGCGTACCAGGACAAGTTCAAGTCCCTGCCTGGGGACGATGCCAACGTCACCACGCACGTGACCGGCGCGACGTTGGCGACCACGCCGGCGACGAGCCAGGGCAACGGCGTCATCAACGGCAACTGGAACTCGGCCACCAACACCGACGAGTCTCGCCTCTTCTGGCAGCACGTGCGCCTCGCCAACCTCGCTGCGGGCCCAACCGATCCGACCGACCCGACGTACACGCCGAAGAACGCCGTGGGTGGAACGCTCGGCATTTCGAGCGCAACCGCCGCCCAGCTGTACATCACGGGCATGACCGGCACCTACCAGGTGTGCTCGGCGGGCATCCTCGGCAAGTTCGCCAAGCAGCTCGACATTCAGATGGACGACGGCAACACGGCGACCGGCTCGCTGCGCGTGATACCCGATCTCACCGGGCCCGTAGCGGCACCCGCGATGACCACCATCGACGACGCCACCAGCTACACGGTGTGCATGACGTTCTAAGTGACGTTCTAAGGGGTCAGAACCCTTTTTCCCTCGAAAAGGGGACAGGTTGAAAGTGGCCCGCGATGCGGGCCACTGTTTTTGGTGCCGGTGTCGTCGGGATGATCCCTGCCACGTTCAGAGGCAATGCCACGATCGCCTCGCATCGACTTTCCCGGGCTTCCACAACACCTGATGGTGCGCGGAAACAATCACGGCGAAATCTTCTTCAGGGACGCGGATCGCCACGTATTCCTGAGATATCTCGGGGAAGCCTGCGACGACGAAGCATGCGCCGTGCACGCGTTCGTGCTGATGAGCAATCACGTTCACCTGCTAGCCACCGGCGCGCGTCCCATGGCGCTGTCCCGATTGATGCAGGATGTGGGCCGGCGTTACGTGAAGTACGTGAACACGGCATACGAGCGAAGCGGCGCGCTCTACGAAGGCCGATTCAAGTCGAGCCTGGTGGAAACCTCCTCGTACTTCCTCACCTGCATGCGTTACATCGAGTTGAATCCGGTGCGCGCGGGAATGGCGCGCGGGCCCGGCGAATATCGCTGGTCGAGCTTCGGCCAGAACGCGACTGGCGAGCCCACCGGCCTGGTCGTCGCCCACCCCGAATATCTTTCGCTTGGCACCGACGCCGAGCGGCGCTCCAAGGCGTACGTGAACATGTTCGGGGAAGCAATCCCGGAGGATAGCCTCAAAGCCATTCGGGAAAGCGCGCGGAAGGGCCGCGCTCTTGGCAGCGATCGATTCTGCGCGGCCGTCGAGGGGACGCTGCGCCGGTCGGTGAAGCTCGTGCCCCAGGGGCGCCCTTCACGCGTTCCCGGATCTGTCCCCTTTTCCGGCAGAAAAGGGATCTGACCCTAACCCTGCAGCAGGCGGATCTCGGCGCGCGCGAGGTGGCCCTGCGTGCCGAGGAGCACCAGCACGTCGCCAGCCTGCAGGCGCGTCTCGGGCGCGGGGTTCACCTCGCGCGCGCCCTTGCGGCGCACCGCCGTCACGGTGACGTCCATGGCGTCGAGGTTCAAGCTGCCGATCGTCTTGCCGACGCACGCGGCGTCCGGCCCGATCATGACGGTATGCAGCCGTGGCTGCTCGCTGTCGGCGGCTTCCGAATCCGTGGCTCCGGGAAAGAAGCCGCGCATGATCTGGTAGCGCTCCTGGCGCACCTCGCGTAGCCGCCGCAGCACGCGGTTCAGCGGAAGCCCGAGCTGCATCATGGTCTGCGTCGCGAGCATGAGCGAGCCCTCGACCACTTCGGCCACGATCTCCGCGGCGCCCGCCGCCTTCAAGCGCGCGACGTCGGAATCGTCGAAGGTGCGCACGATCACCGGCAGCTCCGGGCGCAGCTCGCGCACGTGCGCGAGGATCGAGAGCGCTTTCGGCGTGTCCGCGAAGCTCACCACCACCGCCACCGCGCGCGACAGGGCCGCCGCCACCAGCACCTCGCGGCGCGAGGCGTCGCCGAACACCACCGAATCGCCCGCCGCCGCGGCTTCCCGGACGCGCTGCGGGTCCGCGTCGAGTGCGATCACCCCGACCTTCTCCCGCTCGAGGAACTGCGCGAGCGCCTGCCCGCTCCTGCCGTATCCGCACACGATGACGTGGCCCTTGATCGCCATCGACTTCACCGCGAGCGTGTGCAGGGCCACCGCGCGCTGCGTCCATTCGCTCTCGACGAAGTAGAGGACGAGGCGCTCCATGTTGGCGAGGATGAAGGGAGTCACGAGCATGGAGAGGAGCGCCGCGGCGAGGACGATCTGGAGGGTCCCGGGGCCTACCGCGCCCTCGCGCTGCGCGAGCGAGAGCAGCACGAAGCCGAACTCGCCCGCGGGCGCGAGGGCGAGCGCCGCGCGCAGCGACGTGGGCTTCCCGTTGCCGAACACGCGCGCGATCGCGAAGATGATCGCGAACTTCACCCCGAGGAGGAGCGCGAACACCGCGGCCACCGCGGCGAAGTTCGCGAAGAGGGCGCGCACGTCGAGGAGCATGCCGATGGTCACGAAGAAGAGGCCGAGGAGCACGTCGCGGAACGGCTTGATGTAGTCCTCGACCTGGTAGCGGTA
>JBDTXQ010000482.1:0-2572 GCA_040006115.1 Usitatibacter sp. | reverse complement strand
GATGGGTTATGCCTGACACGAACACATCCCTGTGGTCCGTGATCGACGCGCGTGACGCGGGTATCGCCCGCCTGCACGAGAGCGAGAAGGCGCAGCACGCGACTCTCGTGGAAAAGGAGAGCGCGATCCAGCTCCTGCGCACCGAGACCACCGGGAAGGAGAAGGCGCTTCGTGACCTCACCGCCGACCTGCATCGGAAGGACGACGCGCTTCGCGATCTCACCGCCGACCTGCAGCAGAAGGAGGGTGCCCTTCGCGACCTCACCGCCGACCTCCAGCAGAAGGAAGGCGCGCTTCGCGACCTCACCGCCGACCTCCGGCAGAAGGAAGACGCCCTTCGCAGGCTCACCGCCGACCTCGCGGACAAGGAAAGCTCGCTCACCGAGCTCACCGCGGATGTGACCGAGAAGGAAGCCGTCATCCGCGAGCTGGAGGCGGCGCTCGAGGAAAAGGCCTCCATCAAGAGGCTCAACACCACGCTCGAGGAGAAGGAGGCGGTGATCCGCGAGCAGGTCCGCGCACTCGAGGCCTATCGCGCGACGTTCGCCGTCGTGGGCGTGTTCGTGGTCCCGCTGAACCATTTCGTGCTCGGCATGCGGTCGATGAAGCGCCTCACGATCAAGGCCCTCGTACCGAAGCTCGGAGTGCTGTATCAGCACCCGCCTTGCGAGATGCGCATCCCTGAGAGCTATTCGCACACGGCGCCCCCGGCCGCGCCACCGAAGATCTCCATCGTCACGCCTTCCTTCAAGCAGGCGGCGTTCATCGAACGCACGCTGCGAAGCGTGCTGGACCAGGGCTATCCGAACCTGGAGTATTACGTTCAGGACGGCGGCTCGGAGGACGGCACCGCGGAAGTGCTCAAGCGCCATGAGGACCGCCTGGCGGGATGGCAGTCGCGCCCCGATCGCGGACAGGCGCAGGCGATCAACCGCGCCTTCGCCAAGACCAGCGGGGACATCATGGCCTACCTGAATTCCGACGACATCCTGATGCCCGGCGCGCTCGCGTACGTCGCCGACTACTTCGAGCGCCACCCCGAAGTTGACGTGGTCTACGGCCATCGCGTGGTGATCGACGACAAGGACCAGCAGATCGGACGCTGGATCATGCCCGCCCATGACAACGCCGTGCTCGCCTGGGCGGACTTCGTCCCGCAGGAGACGCTCTTCTGGAGGCGAGGGATCTGGGAGAAGGCCGGCGGCCGGATGGACGAGTCTTTCCAGTTCGCGCTCGATTGGGACTTGCTCGTGCGCTTTCGCGATGCCGGCGCGCGCTTCGCCCGGCTGCCGCGCCTGCTGGGCGGATTTCGCGTGCATCCGCAACAGAAGACCACGCTGTCCATCGCCGACACGGGCTTCCAGGAAATGAACCGCATCCGGCAACGGGTGCTGGGCCGCGTGCCCACGAGCGAAGAGGTGCGTAAGGCCGTGCTTCCCTACCTGGCGAAGCACATGGCCAAGGATTTTCAGTGGGAAATCGGGGACAGACTGGGGATGCACTCATGATTCATCGACTCGCCGTGCTGCTGGTGGCCGCATCGCTCGCCGGTTGCTGGCAGAACAACGTCGGCCGCTCCTATTACCCTTCGGGAAAGCTTCGCACCGAGGCGACCGTCAAGAACAACGTGGTCGACGGGCCGGCCGCCATGTACTACGAGAGCGGCCAGAAGATGAGCGAGGCCGCTTACCGTGCCGGGGTGCTCAACGGCAAATCCGTCGCGTATTACGAGAACGGCGTGAAGAAGGCCGAGGCCGGATACAAGGACGGCGTGCTCCACGGCACCAGCACGTCGTGGTCCGAGGCCGGCGCGGTGCAGAGCACCGTCACCTTCCAGGAAGGTCGCCTCGTCCAGTGAAGAAACAACTGCTCGGCAGGATCGCATCCCGCGAGGCGGTGGTCGGAATCGTGGGCCTGGGCTACGTGGGCCTGCCGCTCATGCTGCGGTTCTGCGAGGTCGGGTACAAGGTGCTCGGCTTCGACATCGACAAGGCCAAGGTGGCGCGCCTGAACGCGGGCGAAAGCTATATCGAGCACATCGCCTCGCACCGGATCGCGCACGCGCGCGGCGCCGGCTTCGAAGCCACGGCGGATTTCCGCCGCGCAGGCGAGGCCGACGCCCTCATCCTCTGCGTGCCCACGCCGCTCAACAAGTACCGCGAGCCCGACATCTCGTTCATCATCGACACCATCGAGTCCCTTGCGCCGCACCTGCGCAAGGGCCAGATCGTGTCCCTCGAGTCGACGACCTATCCCGGCACGACCGACGAGGAATTGCTGCCTCGCATCCAGGCGCGCGGGCTCACGGTGGGCGACGACATCTTCCTGGTGTTCTCCCCGGAGCGCGAGGACCCGGGCAACGCGAGCTTCACCACGCGCACGATCCCGAAGATCTGCGGCGGCGTGACCGACGCCTGCCGCGACGTCGGCGTCGCGCTCTATGGCGCGGTGATCGACAAGGTGGTCCCGGTGAGCTCGACACGCGCCGCGGAAATGACCAAGCTCCTGGAGAACATCCACCGCGCCGTGAACATCGGGCTGGTGAACGAGATGAAGATTGTCTCGGACCGCA
>JBDTXQ010000481.1:0-2590 GCA_040006115.1 Usitatibacter sp. | reverse complement strand
CATCGGCGGTCAGCGCGGCGCCGACGCTCTCGCCAGGCCCCGGGAGGAGCGCGAGCGCCGCGCGCGGCACGCCCGCCTCGTGCAGGAGCTGCACCGCGCGCGCGGCGATGAGCGGCGTCTGCTCCGCCGGCTTGGCGAGCACCGGGCTTCCCGCCGCTAGGGATGCGCTTACCTGGCCCACGAAGATCGCAAGCGGGAAATTCCACGGACTGATGCAAGCCACGGGCCCGGGCGGCGCGGTGCCCGGGACGTCGCGCGCCGCGCGGATCTGCTGCGCGTAGTAGCGGCAGAAGTCCGCCGCCTCGCGAACCTCCGCGATGGCGTTGGGCCAGGTCTTGCCCGCCTCGCGCACGCAGAGGCTGATGAGCTCCGGTCTCTTCGCCTCGAAGAGGTCGGCGGCGCGCTCGAGCATGGCCGCCCGCTCCTCCCGCGGCACCGCGTTCCATTCACCGGCGAAGGCCTCGGCATTCGCGACCGCGGCGCGCGCATCCTCGACGCTCGCATCGCACACGTCGCCCACGATGTCGGCAGGATCCGCGGGATTGCGCACGGGCGAACCCCGCGCATCGCTCGCCTCGCGTCCCGCGACCATCGGGAACGCCTGCCAGCGGCGTTCGCGCAAGCCATCCAACGCGCTTTCGAGCCGCGCGAGCGCGAGCTCGTCCGAGAGATCGAGCCCGGCGGAGTTCACGCGGGTGGCGCCATAGAGCAGGCGGGGATTGGCAATGCCCGGGTGCGGCACCCCGCCGTCACGCGCGATCGCGTCGAGGGGATCGGCGACGAGCTCCTCGATCGTCACCGACTCGTCGACGATGCGGTTCACGAAGGAGCTGTTGGCGCCGTTCTCGAGGAGGCGCCTCACCAGGTACGGAAGGAGCGTCTCGTGGGTGCCCACCGGGGCGTAGATGCGCGCGGGCCTCGCGAACTCGCCCGCGCCCACCACGTTGTCGTAAAGCGCCTCGCCCATGCCGTGCAGGCACTGGAATTCGTAGTCGTCGATGCCGCGGTCGGCCGCCATCTCGTAGACGGTCGCCAGCGTGTGGGCGTTGTGCGTCGCGAACTGGGGATAGATCGCATCGTTCGCCTCGAGGAGGCGGCGCGCGCACGCGAGGTATGAAACGTCGGTGTGCACCTTGCGCGTGAAGACCGGGTAATCCTCGTGCCCCTCGACCTGCGCACGCTTGATCTCGGAGTCCCAGTAGGCGCCCTTCACGAGGCGCACCATGATGCGCCGCTGGTTGCGCCGCGCGAGGTCGGCGACGTAGTCGATCACGAAAGGGCAACGCTTCTGGTACGCCTGCACCACGAAGCCCAGCCCACTCCAGCCGGAAAGGTCGCGGTCCGCGGCGAGTGCTTCGAGGATCTCGATCGAGATCTCGAGGCGGTCAGCCTCTTCGGCGTCGATGTTGATGCCGATGTCGTAGCCACGCGCGAGGAGCGCGAGCGCCTTCACGCGCGGAGCGAGCTCCGCGTGCACCCGCGCCCGTTGCGCGCGCGTGTACCTTGGATGCAGTGCCGAGAGCTTTATCGAGATGCCGGGCCCGCGGTAGGGTCCGCGCCCCGCGCTCGCGCGGCCGATGGCGTGGATCGCGTGCTCATAGGAGGCGAGGTAGCGCGCGGCATCCTCGGCGGTGGTCGCAGCCTCGCCCAGCATGTCGAACGAATGGAGGTAGCCGCGCGCCTCGTTGGCGCGGCTCCTCTCGAGCGCGTCCTCGATGGTCTCGCCCATCACGAACTGCTTGCCCAGCAGGCGCATGGCGAAATCCACGCCGCGGCGGATCACGGGCTCGCCGCCCCGCGCGATGAGCCGGGTGACCGCCCCGCCCAGCACGTCCTCGCTATGGGTCGAGACCAGCTTCCCGGTGATCATGAGGCCCCACGTCGCGGCGTTCACGAACACCGATGAGCTCCCGCCCAGGTGCGCGCGCCAGTCTCCCTTGCTGATCTTGTCACGGATGAGGCGGTCGGCGGTCGCGGAATCGGGAATGCGCAGAAGCGCCTCTGCGAGGCACATGAGGGCCACGCCCTCCTGGCTGGAAAGCGAGAACTCCTGCATCAAATGGTCGACCCCGCTCGCGCCGCGGCGTTGGCGGCGTACCGACGCCACGAGCTCGCGGGCGCGCGCGCGGATGCGAGGCTGGTCCGCCCGGGCGGACTCGAGCTCTGCGGCGAGGCGCGCGACGCACTCGGGCTCGGGCCGCCGGTAGGCGCGCGAAATGGCGTCGCGAAGCGCTGCGCGCTCGGGTGTTTTGACCGGGGTGGTGCTCATGCAGCCGGTAGTTTAACCGGCGAGAGCGCCCTATTCGCCGCGTTGGCGGGGGCTCAAAGCCGTCGCCGCAATGCGCTCCAGCATCGCGGAGAGGAACTGGCCCGCGAGGGTCACGGAGAAGAAGACGATCATGAGCAGGTTCACCTGGTTCAACCCCAGGTGCGATGCCGCGATCGCCGCGGCGACTCCCGTCGACCCGATCTCCGCCACGTGAAGTGCCTCGGACATCATGCCCGGGCGCCCCCGCGGGCGAGGAACGCGCGCGCGGCCATGTCGAGGGTCGGGAACTGCTCGGAAGCCTCGACCTCGCCCTCGTGGTCG
>JBDTXQ010000480.1:0-2590 GCA_040006115.1 Usitatibacter sp. | reverse complement strand
TCCTCGACGGCAAGTCCGGCATCTGGGAGCGGCTCACCACCGACAAGACGAGCCTTTCGATCTTCACCGCCGACGAGACCTTCAAGTTCCTGCGTGACGACTCGACCGGCGTCATTCGCGGCTGGGGCGCGGCGCACCTGCTGAGGAGCATCCCGCACGTGATCCGCGTGCGCGTCTGCGCACCGCTCGAGACGCGCGTCGCCCGCATGATGGAGCGCCTGGGCACCGACAACCGCGAGACCATCGAGCACGAGATCCAGCTCTCCGAGGAAGCCCACAGCGCGATCACCAAGCGCCACTTCGGCGTGAATTGGCGCGATCCCGAGCTCTACGACCTGGTGCTCTCCACGGAGCGCCTGTCCATCGACGAGTGCGTCGAGGAGGTCGAGGCGATGATGAAGAAGAAGTGCTTCCAGGAAACGCTCGATTCGATTCAGCTCGCCCACAACATGTCCCTCGAGTGGAGCGTGCGCGCGTCGCTGCGGCGGGACCCGCGCACCGCGGCCACGAGCATCACCGTGGAATGCCGCGACGGCGTGGCGAGCCTCTCCGGGATGGTCGACACCGAGGCCGAGTCCGATGCGGCGGGCGAGCTTGCCGCGGCGACCGAGGGCGTGACGGGGGTGCACAACATGCTGAAGGCCTCCGATTCGGCGACCTCCAGATTCCGACGCGAGGGTTGAATGGGAGCAAGGGTCGTCGTGAGCCTCGATGGCGCGATCGTTTCGGAAATCGAGCTTTCGAAGCCGGTGACGATCGTCGGGCGCCATCCGGCGTGCGACGTGTGCATCGACCATCCAGCGATGTCGGCGCGCCACATGCTGTTTCGCGTCGAGGGGACAACCGTCTACGCGGAAGACCTCGCCAGCACCAACGGCACCAAGGTGAACGCGATCGCGATCAGCCACCAGGTGGTCCACCATCTCGACCTGATCGAAGTGGGAAAGCACAAGCTGCATTTCTTCGACGATTCGCTCCTCGCGGGGTCCGTGGCGGACCTGGAAAGCACCGTGCTCACGGAATACGAGCGCACCATGATGGTGGCGCACATGCCGCCGGCGCCCGGGCGCGAGCGCGAGCGCGCAGGCGCTCGCCGCGGCGACGATCTTTCGCGCACCATGGCGATCCCGCGCGACCCGCAGGTCCGGCTGGGGCCGGCGCAGGAAGCGGTGCGCACCGGCGAGACGCCGGCCGCGGGGATGCTCGCCTTGCGCGTCACCGCGGGCGAGAGGAAGGGGGAGATCATCGCCCTGGAGCAGGCGAACACGTTGATCGGGGTCGCGGGAAGCGACAGCGCGCTGGTGGTGAAGCGTGGGACGCGCCATTTCCTCGCGCGCTTCTCGGGCGAGGCGCCGCGGTTGAATCGCGCCCCGCTCGGCCCCGGCTCGCACGCCATCGCCGAGAACGACGTGATCGACGTGGGCTGGGACCGGTACGAAGTGATTTCGGTGACGCGCTAGCGCGCGCCTCGAGGGGAGGGAAAGATGACGCAGGACGAGAAGGGCTCCCGCAATTCCAGGGACGCGGCGCAGGCCGCCGACCTGCTGGTGACGGTCGCCTCCACTCTGAACGAGAGGCTGGCGATCACCGCCGACGAGCTTGCGCGGAGCCAGGCGATGTTGCGCGAGGCGTCCGAAGAGCTGATGACCGCCTTCCGCGGCGCCGCCGACCGGATCGTCGCCGCGCAGATCGCGCGCGCCGCGGCGCTGCCGGAGAAATCCGCCGAGTACGGCGTCGTGCTCGACCACTTGTACCGCGCCGTCGAGCACCTGCAGTCCCACGACCTGGTAAACCAGCTGATCGACGCCCAGAAGCTGCGCGTCGACAAGATGCGCGAGAAGCTGGGCGAGGCGATCTCGCTCGCCGACCCGCCCATCGACCACCCTGGCGCCACAGAGCAGTGGATCCAGCGCTCGCGCGCCATGCTCGACTGCATCGTCACCGGCATCAAGCAGATCGACGACGACACGCGCGCCCCCCGCACCGACAGGAAGCACGCCGGAAGCGTGGACCTTTTCTAGAAACGAGGCACCGAAAATGAAGACAATCCTCGCGGTCGACGACTCCGCCACCATGCGTGAGATGGTCGCGTTCGTGCTGGAGTCGGCGGGCTACCGCGTGATCGAGGCCGAAGACGGCGCGCAAGGGCTCGACCGCGCGACGGCGACCTCCTGCGACCTCGTCATCACCGACCAGAACATGCCCAACATGGACGGCCTCACGCTGGTGCGGTCGCTCCGGGAGCTGCGCGACTACAAGAGCGTGCCAATCCTGCTGCTCACCACCGAGTCTTCGGACACCATGAAGGCACAGGGCCGCGCCGCCGGCGCGACCGGCTGGCTGGTGAAGCCCTTCGACCCGGCCACGCTCCTCGAGGTGGTGCAGAAGGTCCTGCGCTAGGGCGCTTCCCCATGGCAATCGATCTTAACCGCTTCATCGCCACCTTTTTCGACGAGGCCCAGGAGCACCTGGAGTCCATCGAGGAGAAGGCGATGGCGCTCGGCGCCGGCGTCGACGACGTCGAGACCCTCAACTCGATCTTCCGCGCCGCCCACTCGATCAAGGGCGGCAGCGGCACGTTCGGCTTCAC
>JBDTXQ010000479.1:0-2595 GCA_040006115.1 Usitatibacter sp. | reverse complement strand
ATCATCTACTGGATCATTTCGGTCGCCATCGGCATCTACGCATCCAAGTGGGTGCACAACTCCAGGGACTTCGCGGTCGCCGGGCGCAGGTTGCCGATGTACATCGTGACCGCCACCGTGTTCGCCACCTGGTTCGGCTCCGAGACGGTGCTGGGCATCCCGGCCACCTTCATCAAGGATGGCTTCTCGGGGATCATCGCAGACCCCTTCGGCTCCAGCCTGTGCCTGATCTTCGTGGGCCTCTTCTTCGCCCGCCCGCTGTACCGCATGAACCTGCTCACGATCGGCGACTACTACCGCAAGCGCTACAGCCGCCCTGTGGAGATGCTCACCACGCTATGCATCGTGTTCTCCTACCTCGGCTGGGTAGGTGCGCAAATCAAGGCGCTCGGCCTCGTCTTCAACGTGGTCTCGGCCGGCGATATCACGCAGCCGTGGGGCATGGTGATCGGCGCCTCCACGGTGTTGGTCTACACCATGATGGGCGGCATGTTCTCGGTGGCGATCACCGACTTCATCCAGATGATCATCATCGTGCTCGGCATGCTCTACATCGGCTGGGAGGTGAGCGGGCTCGCCGGCGGCGTCGGCACCGTGGTCTCGCACGCGGCCGCGGCCGGCAAGTTCAACATCCTCCCCGCGCCGGAGGTGAAGGACATCCTCTGGTTCTTCGCGGCGTGGATCACGATGATGCTGGGCTCGATCCCGCAGCAGGACGTCTTCCAGCGGGTGCAGTCGGCGAAGACCGAGGACATCGCGGCGCGCTCCTCGATCCTCGGCGGCTGCCTCTACTTCTGCTTCGCCTTCATCCCGATGTTCCTCGCCTATTCGGCGAGCCTCATCGACCCGAAGATGGTGCAAGTCGCGCTGAAGGAAGGCGGCGACGCGCAGCTCATATTGCCGAACCTGATCCTCTCGCCGGTCGTGCCGATCTTCGCGCAGATCATGTTCTTCGGCGCGCTCCTCTCCGCCATCAAGAGCTGCGCCTCCGCGACCCTCCTCGCGCCTTCGGTGAGCTTCAGCGAGAACATCCTGCGGCCGTTCTTTCCGCGCATCTCCGATCGGCGCTTCCTGCACCTCATGCGCGCGGTGATCGTGGGCTTCACCATCCTCGTCACCTCCTTCGCGCTCTCGACCGACGCGAGCATCTACAAGATGGTCGAGAACGCGTACAAGGTCACGCTGGTGGGCGCCTTCGTCCCTCTCGTCTGCGGCCTCTACTGGAAGCGCGCCACCAACCTGGGCGCCATGCTCGCCATCGTCTTCGGGCTCGTCGTGTGGATCGGCTTCGAGAAGCTCAACTCCGACGGGGTCATGCCGCCTCAGCTCGCCGGCCTCATCGCGAGCTTCGCCGGGATGATCGTGGGCTCCCTCGCCCTTCGCACCTTGCAGCGCGAAGCCACCCCCTGAAAGCGTGAAAGTCGTGTCAGGTACGACTTAAAAAGTCGTGTCAGGTAGGACTTAAATGCTGCTCGGCGTCATCGCGCCCGCGGGCCTCGGCGCGGCGATCCTGGGCAGGGTCGGCGCTTCCTCATGCCCACGCAGGTCACAAAAGCCGCCTGGCGAGCGTTTCGGACCGCATTTTGCGCATTTCGTCGCTTTCGACTTTCGCCCGTCATCGCAGGTCCTTAATCTCGCGTCCATGTTGCACGCCAACGCCAGCACGACACCCCAACGCCAGCTTCATGTCGTCGCGTCCAGGCAGGGACTCAAAGGGAATCGCAAAGGAGAAATAAAAATGAACGCATACAAATTCGCCGAATATCCGAGCAACGCGTCCGTCGCCTCGGGCGTCACGTTCCTGGTATCGGCCTGGTTCCTCGTCGCGGCCGGCTTGATCCTCACCGACTCGTCGGCCTACACGCCGCGCGTGCAGCCGCACGTGGCCCCGGTCGCCCAGAACGACGACGAGACCGCGTACCCCGCCCCGACCCACGTCGCGATCGCGCCGGAAGCGCGCTTCACCATCAACGTCGAGGCGAGCCGCCCGGCCAACCTGTAGCAGGGCATCCCTTCCAGCTCCCGGGGCTGTCTCTTCGAACCCGGCGCCCCGCGGCGCCGGGTTTTTTCTCGCCGTCCGACCCGGCTTCACGCGCTGCCCATGCCCGCGATTGCGCGTTTCGTCGCAAGCGTTTTGCAAGGCACGGCCCCGATTCGGTAACGTGGCGGGCGTCGACCCACAAGGTCATAATCTCCCCTTGAATTCCTACGCATACCTGTTCGACGGCCTCACGGTGCGACGCGTCCTGGCGGTCACCGCGATGTGCGCCGCGGCCGCCTTCTCGGTCGTCTGGCTCTTCTTCAACACCTACCGAGACCTGCTGGTGAGCGCTCTGTGCGTGGGCTACACCAGCATGGTGCTCTTCACCGTGGCGGGGAACATCCGCCAGGCGCGCGTGCCTCGCGAGGTCATGCAGCTTGCGGCCATCGTGCTGGGCTCCTTCCTCGGCACCATCCTCGCGGGCCTGGTGAAGGGCCGCGACGTGCGCCAGATGTTCGCCGAGCGCCTGGCCGGGGTGTCGATCACCATGGGCTTGGGGATCGGCTTCGGCTGCGTGGTGGTGGCGATGTTCATCCTGCGCGAGAAGCACGCGC
>JBDTXQ010000478.1:0-2598 GCA_040006115.1 Usitatibacter sp. | reverse complement strand
GAGCCGAACACCCCCGCGGCGATCGCGGCGTCGACCTCGCGCTTGACGCGCTCCTTCACGGCGGGGTCGTCCAGCGCGGCCGCAAGGGCAGGCCCATCAACGCCCACCGATTTCGCGATGTCGACAACCGATTGCGGCGCGCCGATGTCCTTGCCCTCGACGAAATACGCCCTGTAGAGCGCCTTGGCGAGAGCGCGTGCCCGCGCCGGCTCACGATCCTCCAGCCAGTAGAACGCGCGGCATGCCGCCACGGTGCCTATGGGAAATTTCTGGGGATGCGCGTACGCGACCTTGTGCAAGCGCGCCGAGCGCGAGAAATCGCGCTTCGAATAGTCGCCCTTCAGGGGCACCTCGATGAGCGGCGCCTGCCCGGTCACCTTGAAGACGGGACCGAGCAGGATCGGGCGCCACCGCAGCGCCCGGCCGATGCGTTTCTCTATGCCGTCCGCGAGCTGGCTCGCGATGTAGCCGTACGGCGAGGACAGCTCGAAGTAGAAATCGACCGGCGCCGGGACCACGCTCACGGCGTGGGCGGGATTTCCCGCTGCGACTCTGCGGTTGGCTGCGTCTCCACCAGCTTCAAGGGCTCCGCCTCGACCGATCCGGAGCGGCGCCGGCGCGGCTTGCTGCGTCGCGGCAGATCGTCCTCGACGGGTAGCGGCGCTGCCTCGACCTGGGTCTCGACCAGCTGCAACGGCTGCGGCTCGTTCGACTCGGAACCGTGCCGGGGCTTGCGCTGCGGCCGATGAGCATCCGCCTCCTCGGAGTCATCGTGCTGGATCACGGCCTTGAATGCGACCGGGGCAGGGGCTTGCGTATAGACGTGCCTCGGCTCATGCCTGGGCTCGTCGGCCGGCTCGCGCTTTACCTCTTCCGACGACTCGTTCCTGGGGTCGTACATCGGTTCCCGCTCGCCGGTGCGCTCGGCAGCGGAGTCGTGGTGATGCATGTGCTCGCCTGCATCCTCGCCTTGGGCGGCGCGGTTGCCGATGTTGTCGGAAGGAGATCCTTCGTCGTTCGCCATGCTCTCGCGTGGGGCGCGTTCGCCGCCCTCGCCCCGGTCCGGGCGCTCGCCGCGTTCGCCGCCGCGGCCGCCACGACGGCGCCGGCGACGGCCAGCACCCTCCGCGTTGTCGGCGGAGGCCGGCGCGCTTTCACCGCCCGGTAAAGAGTCGAGGCGCAGCATTTGCGCATCGGATGCGGCTTCATCCGTGCGAGGCGTTTCGGGAGCGGGTCGAGGCGCGCGGTTCTGCTGCTGCGGACGACCTTCGCCTCGCCCTTCGCCACGACCGTCACCACGGACTTCTCCTCGCCCTTCACCTCGACCCTCGCCACGCTCGCGCCGTTGCTGCGGCTCGCCGGAGCGGGGAGGACGATCCTGGCGCGGCTCGTTGCTGTCGCGCCGCGCCTCTCCATCACGCGGGGGACGCGGTTCACGCGGTTCGCGCGGCGGCCTCGCCTCGCGAGGCTCGCCCTCGCGCTTCGGTCCGCGCGGCTCGCCGCGTTCGCCGTCGCCGCGGCCGCGACGGTGATCGTCGCGATCGCGCCGCTGCCGGTCGCGGGAACGCTGCCCGTCGCGCGGGGGACGCCCTTCGAGCACCGGGGTCGGCGTCGCGGCGCGCGCGGCAGCCGGCTCGGGCGCCGCGGGCTTGCGCATCCATCCGAACAGCTTGTCGAGCAAGCCGTGCTTTTCTTCCTGCACCGGCGCGGGTTGCGGCGCGCGGCGCGTTTCCGGCTCGTCCAGCGTGAGAGACATTGGCGCCGGCTGGTCGGGCGTGATGCCCTTCACCAGCGGCTCGGGACGCGGGGGCGGCGGCTGCGGGTTGCGCGCGGCGACGGTCGCCGGCTCCTCGGGGGCCGCGGTGACCATCTCGTAGCTCGGCGTCTGCGCGTCGAGCTGCGGCGCGTCGTGGCGCAGGC
Organism: Usitatibacter sp.; assembly: GCA_040006115.1. Taxonomy (GTDB): domain Bacteria; phylum Pseudomonadota; class Gammaproteobacteria; order Burkholderiales; family Usitatibacteraceae; genus Usitatibacter. The sequence goes on along the minus strand of JBDTXQ010000478.1, from coordinate 678 downwards.
GCTCGACGTTGTAGTTCGGCGTCTCGAGATTCGGATTCGGAATGAGGAGCACGTTCACCTTGAGGCGCGCCTCGATCTTGAAGATCTCGGAGCGCTTCTCGTTGAGGAGGTAGGTCGCGACGCTGACCGGTACCTGCGCATGGATTGCCGCAGTACCTTCCTTCATCGCCTCTTCCTGGAGGATGCGCAGCACGTGCAGTGCCGTGGAGGCGGTGTCGCGGATGTATCCGGTTCCGTGGCAGCGCGGGCAGGGCGAGTGAGTGGTCTCCTCGAGCGACGGCTGCAGGCGCTGGCGCGAGAGCTCCAGGAGGCCAAAGCGCGAGATCTTGCCGATCTGCACGCGCGCGCGGTCGTGGCGAAGCGCGTCGCGCAGGCGGTTTTCCACCTCGCGCTGGTTCTTCGCGCTCTCCATGTCGATGAAGTCGATCACGATGAGGCCGCCCAGGTCGCGCAGGCGCAGCTGCCGCGCGACTTCGTCGGCCGCCTCGCAGTTGGTGTTGAACGCGGTCTGCTCGATGTCGTGGCCGCGTGTCGCCCGGGCGCTGTTCACGTCCACGGAAACGAGGGCCTCTGTATGGTCGATCACGATCGCGCCGCCGGAGGGCAGCGTCACGTCGCGGCGATAGGCGCTCTCGATCTGGTGCTCGATCTGGAAGCGCGAGAAGAGCGGGATGTCGT
>JBDTXQ010000477.1:0-2600 GCA_040006115.1 Usitatibacter sp. | reverse complement strand
GCGTTCATGGTCTCGACGAAGATCGGGTTGCCCATCATGCGCACCTTCATGCCCTTCAGGTCGGCGGGCTTCATGATCGGCTTGTTGGAGTAGACGTTGCGCGTCCCGGCGTCCATCCAGCCGAGGGCGACGATGCGGGTGTTGGGATTGGCGCTGATCTTCTCGAGGAGCTCCGCGCCGATCGGGCCGTCGATCACCTTGCGCATGTGCGCCTCGTCCCGGAAGACGAACGGCAGGTTGAAGACGTTGAGCTCGTCCACCACCGGGCCCATCGCGCCCACGGAGATGCGCGCGATCTGGATGGCCCCCACCTGCGCCTGCTCGATCATCTCCTTCTCCCCGCCCAGCTGCATCGAGGGATACATCTGGATCGAGATGCGCCCGTTGGTGGCGCTGGATAGCTTCCTGCCCATGCGCTCAATGGCTTCCACCGTGGGGTAGCCGGTCGGATGAACGTCGGCCGCTTTCCAGACCACCTTTTGCTGCGCCTGCAGGGACGGGCTCGCGAGGGCGAGCACCGCAATGAGGGATATCGAGAGGCCCCGTGCCCGGATGCGAAGTTTCATTTTTTGATCTCCTCCTAGTGTCGGGCATCATACACACATGATCCTGCTCGCACACACCCCGGAAATGCGCGCCAGCTACTACGGCCCGCGCGCCCTTGCTGGGCTGCGCGCGCTGGGCGAGGTGCGGCTCCACGAGGGCGCCGCGCCGCTCGGCGGCGAGTCCCTGGTGGCGGCCGCGAAGGGCGCGAGCATCATCGTCGCGGATCGCAATACTCCGGGCGCCGGCGTGGTGTTCGAACGCAGCCCCGGGCTGGTCGCGTTCGTGCGCTGCGCCGTGGACATCCGCAACGTGGACGTCGCCGCGGCCAGCACGCACGGCGTCCTGGTGACGCAGGCGAGCGCGGGATTCGTCGCCGCGGTGACGGAGCTCATCTTTGGATTCCTCGTGGACCTCTCTCGCGGAGTCTCGCGCTCGGTGGCAGACTACCGCGCTGGCCGGGTTCCCCCGGCGGCCATGGGACGGCAGCTCGCGGGCGCGACCCTCGGCGTGATCGGCTATGGCGCAATCGGCCGGCGCGTCGCGGCGGTCGGAGTCGCATTCGGAATGCGTGTGATGGTGAGCGACCCACATGCGCGCGCGGGCGAGGCGGCGATCGAGCAGGTGGAAATGAACGACCTTCTCGCGAGCGCCGACTACGTGGCGTGCCTCGCGATCGCGAACGAGCAGACGGAGAACCTCATGAACGACGAAGTCTTCGGGCGAATGAAAAAGGGCGCCTTCTTCGTGAACGCGTCGCGCGGCAACCTCGTGGACGATGCGGCGCTCGCTCGCGCGCTCGACTCGGGCCGCCTCGCGGGCGCGGCGCTCGACGTGGGACGCGCGCCGGACCAGATGCCGATCACCGCGCTCGCGCGCCGCGACGACGTGATCGCGACGCCGCACGTGGGCGGCCTCACGCCTCAGGCGATCGAGCACCAGGCGCTCGAGACCGTGGCGCAGGTGGCCGAGATCCTCGAAGGGCGCGCTCCCATGGGCGCCGTCAACACTGCGCAGGCCACGCGCCTGGAAAGGCTCGCTTGAAGACCGTCCTCATCACCGGCGCCGCGGGCGACGTCGGCACGCACCTGCGCCGCGAGCTCGCCGGGCGCTACAAGCTGCGGCTCTCGGACATCCATCCGATCGGCAACGTCGCGGCCGGCGAGGAATTCATCGCCGGCGACATCTCGAGCCTCGCCGACATGGAGAAAGTCTCTAAGGGGGTCGATGCCATCGTCCACCTCGGCGGATTCTCGGTGGAGGGAACGTGGGAGCAGATCCTTCCCGCCAATATCGTCGGAACCTACAACCTGTTCGAGGCCGCGCGCAGGAATGGCGCGAAGCGCATCCTCTTCGCCACCAGTAACCACGCGGTGGGCTTCTATCGGCGTGACCAGACCATCGACCACACGGTGTATCCGCGCCCCGACAGCCGCTACGGCGTGTCGAAGGTCTTCGGGGAGGCGATCGGCAGCCTCTACAGCGACAAGTACGGCATGGAAGTATTCAACATGCGCATCGGCAACGTGAACCCGCGGCCCGCCGACAAGCGCCGCCTCTCGATCTGGATCTCGCCGCGGGACTTCGCGCAGCTGGTTTCGATCGGCATCGACCATCCCGACGTGCGCTTCGAAATCGTGTACGGGGTTTCGGGAAACAAGCGCAGCTGGTACGACAACTCGAACGCCCATCGCCTCGGCTATCGGCCCATCGACGACGCGGAGGAGTTCGCCGACGAGATCCTGCGCAAGGAGCCGCCGTCGACCGGCGCCCTCGCCGAGCAATACCAGGGCGGCGTGTTCGTCTCGGTGGAAACCGGCGGCGGCCCGCCGAAGCAGAATCCGTAGGCCCATGAAGCTCGCGGTCCGGGGCGCAATGGTCCTCATTGCGCTGCTGTTCCTCGTGGTGGCAGGACTCTGGGTTTGGATGCAACGCTCCCTGCCGCGCCTCGACGGCGAGGTGTCCGCGAAGGGTTTGCAGGCGGCAGTGGAGATCGTGCGCGACCCGGAAGGCGTGCCGCACCTCTTCGCGAAGAGCGCGCGCGACGGCTGGTTCGC
>JBDTXQ010000476.1:0-2601 GCA_040006115.1 Usitatibacter sp. | reverse complement strand
GCGGTGACGCTCGTAAGGCGCCCTGATGAAGGCGACGCGGGTGCCGTCGGGGGACCAGGCAGCTTCTCCGTCGGTATCAGTGGAAGGAGCCAGCCAGGTAATGCGGCGTGCCGCCGGCTCGTACACGCCGACGAAAGCGTGCGTCCCGCGGTTGGAGGTGAAGGCGAGTCGCGACTCGTCGGGCGACCAGCGCAGCGAGCCCTGCGCACCGCGCGAGCGAAACATCGGTACCGGCTCCCGCGTGGTTACACTGTCCGCGAGCCAGAACACCTGCCCGCGCCGCACGAACGCCAACCCCGTGCGCGAGGGCGTTGGCTGGCTCCCCTCGACCACGCGCCTCGCCGCGGAGCCATCGAGCCCCACCCGCCATACCGCCTGCTCGGCGCCACCGGCGTCACTCGTGGGATTCGGCACTTCACCTGCGCGATTCGGCCCGCCGCCGCGCACGAAATAGAGCGTGCGACCATCGCGGGTGAAGGTGAGGTCGGTGATATCCTGTCCGTCATCGCCGGTGAACGCGGTGACCGCGCGCGCCCGCCCGCCAGCCGCATCGGCCGCCCAGACATTGCGCACGCCCCGCGCGTTGAGCACCCACGCGACCGTCCCACCCGCCGGCGCGGCAACGAGCCCGCTGGCGAATGGCGCCCCATCGAGTTGGCCAATGGTGGGAGTCGTCTGCTGCGCGGGTGCAGAACGCGCGACGGCAAAGAGAACGAGGGCGACACTGGCGAATCGGTGGAACGACATGAGCGGGGAGGTTTGCGGTGGCGGAGCGTTCTCGAACGGCGAAGAATGCGAGCGCGGATCTGACATCCGCTAGAACAGCGACGCCTGCCGAGCGCCGCCCCACTGTTGAAATGTCACCGCTCCCTGCCAGAGGTAATCGAGCGCCTGCATGTTCCTCGTCTGCTCCTCCAGCGTGGCCTGCGACCAGTGGCAGGCCACCGACTTCGCCGCCGCTTGGCGGTCGTCGGACGTGAACGTCACCGTCGCCGTGAGCAGGGCACTGCTCACGGGATGAATCTTCTGGCCGTACCACCGCGGCGCCGTGGAGGTTCGCGTGTCGGGGAAGCCGGCGTAGAAGAGTTGCGTCGTCGACGGTAGTGCGCCCGATTGGAATATCTGCGTCACGGCATTGCCGGTGAGACGGTGGTCGGAATGCCCGTAGCCACCCTCGGGTCCCCACGTCACCACCACCGACGGACGGAGTGCGCGCAGCACGGAATCAATGCGCGTTGCCAGTGTATCGATGCGCATGCCGGGCCACCCTGAAAAGTCGGCGAGCCCGGCATCGGGAAAGCCGAGCAGGATTGGCGGTTCGAGTCCGAGCGCGCGAGCCGAACAGCGTGCTTCGTTGGCGCGCACCTTCGCTAGCGAGTCGCCGGCCGGAATGTGCGCGTGCGCATTGGCGCCCAAGCGACCGTCCGTCGCAATGACGAGGAAAACGCGAACACCTTCGCGAGCATAGCGCGCCAGTGCGGGTGCGACGAGGGTTTCGTCGTCGGGGTGGGCGAAGACCGCGACCAGCGTGCGCGGTGACGCGGGTACGGTAGCCGCACTTGCCCCGCCCCGTGCACACGCGGCGAGGAGTGCAATTTCCGCTGCGCCAATAAGAAGTCCCGACCGGCGCGCCAACAGGTTCATGGTCATTGCGGTCACTCGTAAGAGAGAAAGGCGCAGTTTCCTGCCGCTGCCCAAGCCGAGTAGCGCTAAGAGCGCTATGGCATCACACGTCCGTAGGGCGACGTCCGGCCCACCATATCGAAGAAGTTGAATGCCGCCAACGCCACTGCCGCAATTGCGTCCTCGGCGGCGCGTTCGTCGCGATCCATCGTCGTCATGACCGCAATGGCGAATGGCCTGTGTGCGGCATACACGATGCCCGCGTCCACGCGGACACCGTCCAGGCTGCCCGGCTTGTTCGCGACGCGAACCTCCGGCGGCAGCCGACGCGGGATGTAGCTGTCCTTACCGGTTGCGAGCTGGTCGAGGAGGGCTTGCGCTGCCGGCTGTTTTAGAAGGGCGCCCGACGACACCAGTTCGAGCATGCGCGTCAATTCGCGTGGCGTCGAGACGTTCTCGTCCCCGCGCTTCGCCGCTGCGAGATCCATCATCCGCCGGCGTAGCAGTGTCTGCGTGAATCCCTGTGCGCGCAACATCGCGTTCACCTTCTGCATGCCCACGCGCCCGATGAGCACATTGGTGGCCGCATTGTCGCTGACGGCCACCATGAATTGCGCGAGGTCGTGATTCGTGACCATGGATATTCCAGAGGACAGCCCCTGCATGATTGCGCTGCCGTCAACGAGGTCCGCACGATTCATCGTGTAGCGATCCAGAAGCCTACTGCCGTCACCGTCCTGATCCTGGCGATAGAGCTCCACCAGCAGCGGGAGCTTGATGGTGCTCGCGGTGGGAAAAACCTGATCCCCGTTGAGGACGAAGCTCCGGTGGTCGGTTAGATCGAGTATCGAGATCCCCATCACGCCGTCGTGTCGCGCGGCGATGCCCGTCACCTCGGCCACCATCCTGTCCCAGAGCAGGTCCGGCTTGGTGGGGAGTTGCGCAGTGGCTCTCTGAGTGAGACACAGGGCGACGGCG
>JBDTXQ010000475.1:0-2607 GCA_040006115.1 Usitatibacter sp. | reverse complement strand
CCACCTGCTTCTGGAACAGCATGTTCATGAACATGTACATGGGCTTGGTCTTGATGACGAGCGCGCGCGCGGGCTTCGTGTCGCTCGCGTTGAAATGCTGGTGCACGCAGTTGTTGTGCACGATGGCGATGTCGCCCGCCTTCCAGTCGTAGCGGATGCCGTCGTGGATCTCGTAGCCCTCGCCGTCGAGGATGTAGAACGCCGCCTCGTTCACGTGGCCGTGCTTCTGGGACTTTCCGCCCGGGCCGTATTCCTCCATGTGCAAATGGAAGGTCTGCGTGATGCCGTCCTTCGGCTCCACGTAGTGGCGGCTGTAGGCCTGCGGGCCGTCGTTGAACTTGATCTCCTTGCCGCGCCGAACGCGCGGCATGGCGCGCAGCCGCTTCAGCTCTTCCGAAAGGCTGTACGCGCCCTGGACGCCGCGCACGAAGATGCGGTCCTTCTTGTTGTGGTAATGGGATTCGTTGCCGATGGCCGCGCCTTGCGGCGAAACATCCTGCGATTTCTTCACGGGTGTATCCATAAGTCCTCCTAGACGCCGTATTCGTCGAGCTTGAAACGCTTGGGTTTGAGTAGCCGGCACAACTCCCGGTTCAGTCCCGCCTGCGGGAGCGCCATGCCCCGGTCCGCGGCCATCTGCTGCACGATCTCCATGTCGTCCTCGGCCCACGCCATGGTGTTCGTGCCCCAGGTGCGCAGCACGTAGTTGTCGGCGCTCGACATCTTGAGCGCCTCGCGAAGCATGTCGGTGTCCATGCCGTGGCGCTGGGCGAGAGCGAGCGCCTCGTGGGTGGCGATGAGGCAGGACCACATCACCATGTTGTTCGTCGCCTTGGCCACCTGCCCCGTGCCGACGCCGCCCGTGTGCACGATATCCGTGGCGTAGGCCGAGACCACGGGCTTGAGACGCGCGAAAACATCGGCGTCCCCGCCGATGAACGAGAGCAGCGTGCCTTCGTCGGCGGCGCGGCCTCCCCGGCACACGGGCGCGTCGACGACGTGCACGCCGCGTCTCCCGGCCGACTCCGCGAGCTCGACCATCGTCCTGGGATGCACGGTGGCCAGCACCGCGATGATGGCTCCCGAGGGCGCGTCGCGAAGGGGACCGGTCACGGAAAGGAGGTCGCGCAATTCCCGGTCGAATCCCACGCAGACCAATATCACCGCGCACGACTTCGCGAGGAGCGCCGCATCGGCTTCCCAGCGGCCGCCGAGCTTCTCCACCGGCGCGCGCTTCGCCGCGTCGATGTCGTACACGAGGACTTCGAAGCCCTTCTTCGCCAGGTGCCCGATCATGGGTTGCCCCATGCGCCCTGCCCCGACCATTCCGACCTTCACGCTCTCATGCTTCATGCTTCCTGCCTCATCTCTTCTGCGTGATCGTGTCGAGCAGCGCCGGTTGCCCCGATTTCACCTTCGCGATCGCGCGCTTCAAGGCGGCGGCGACCTTCTTCGGGTCGTCGATCGGGCCCTCGGCGTACCACCCCATGGATTTTGCCATCGAGGCGAAATCCGGATCGGGGTCCGTCATGTCCATTCCGATGTGCGCGCGGCCGACCGGAGTGCCGCGATGCTTCGCCATGCGGATCTGGTGCTCCCAGTCGTTGTAGTACGCGCGGTTGTTGTACATCACGACCAGCATCGGGATGCGGTGCTTGGCCGCGACCCACAATGCCCCGGCGTCGAACATGAGGTCGCCGTCGGGCTGCAAGTCGACGACGAGACGCTTCTTTCCGCGGTGCGCGAGCGCGACCCCGAGCGAGATGCCGAACTGGGTCGCCGTCCCGAGGGAGCGGCCGGCGTGGCGATAGGGCCGGTCGAAGTCCCAGAGCTTGCGCGTCCATTCCTCGAGCGTGCCGGCGGTGAGCACCCAGTCTTCGCTCTTGATCGCGTTCCACACCTCACTGGCAAGGCGCGGCAGCGCGATCGGGCTCGCGTCCCAGCCGTCCTTCGCCTGCGCGGCCCACTGGTCGCGGCGCGCCCTGGTCTTCGCGGCAACTTCGGCCGTGCGCGCCTTCACGCGCGCGCGGTACTTGGCGTCCTTCGCGAGGCGCGCCTTCAGGAGCTCGGTGAGCATCGGAATTGCGAGCGTCGTATCCGCCATGACGCGCAGGTCCGCGTGGTTCATGCGCTGGTAGTCCATCGCCCAGCTGGAGAGCTCGAGGTCGCCGAAGCCGATCTCGATCCACTTCGCGCCCGCCGGCACCACGGAGGTGAGCTCGCGCGTGGTGCTCACCAGCTCGGTCGTGGGCTTTTCCCAGTCGCGCGCGTCGAGGCAGACCACCAGGTCGGCGTCGCGGAAGTGGTCCTTCGAGAGGCTCGCGTTCAGCGGGTGGCGGCTCGGGAAGGAGAGGCGCGCGTTGATGTCGTAGACCGGGATGCCGCCCGCCTCGGCGAGCTCCACCAGCGAGTGGAAAGCGTCGTGGTCGCGGCCGGTGTACTCGGTGATGATCACCGGATGCTTGGCGGCAGCGATCATCTCCGCGGCACGCGCGAGCGCCGCGGGATCGGGACCGAGGCGCGAGGGCACCTTGACCGCGCCAGCGGGGGGGAGCTTCACCTCGTGATCGAGCTTCTGCTCCTGGAGCCACGCGTCGTAGATCATGT
>JBDTXQ010000474.1:0-2615 GCA_040006115.1 Usitatibacter sp. | reverse complement strand
CGCGACAGCGGCGGCGGACAAGCTCCTCGGCGATCCACCGCGCGGCGCGCTCGCGGCGACAGTCCTGTGCGGCACCTCGGTCGAGCGTCCCGTGGCCGAGGCGCTCGCCGCTGGGCACGCCGTCCACGCCATCATCCCCAATCCCGGTGGCGAAGGGCGCCTCCGCGTACGTGGAATCGCGCTCGCGCGCGAGGGAGAGCGGGTGGGATGGGCGCTGAGCTTCGAGCGTGAGCCTTCGGTCGACCGTGCGCCGGTCCTGTTTCACGGCATGTGGACCGTGGACCCTGCGATGAAACAACTCTTCCGCATCATCGAGAGGGTCGCGAAGAGCGACGCGTCCGTGCTCGTGCGTGGCGATACCGGCTCGGGCAAGGAGCTCGTCGCGCAGGCCCTCCACGTTCTGTCGCGTCGATCGCAGGGCCCTTTTCGCGCGATCAACTGCGCCGCCGTTCCACAGGCTCTTCTCGAGAGCGAGCTGTTCGGACACGCCAAGGGGGCCTTCACGGGCGCGGTGCGGGACACCCCGGGGCATTTCCGTCTCGCCAGCGGGGGCACGCTCTTTCTCGACGAAGTTGCCGAGATGCCTCTCGACCTGCAAGCGAAGATGCTTCGCGTCCTCGAGACGCGCGAGATCACGCCGGTCGGAGGCAGCGGACCCATCGCGGTCGACGTTCGCATCGTTGCCGCGACGCACCGCCCGCTGCGCGCCGAGGTGGAAGCTGGGCGCTTTCGCGCGGACCTCATGTACCGCCTCCGCGTCATTCCGGTGTTCTTGCCGCCGCTGCATGCGCGCCAAGGCGACGTCATGCTGCTCGCCGAGAAGGTCGTCGACGAGCTGAACATGAGAGGCGAGCGTCGCATCGCGCGCATCTCGCCGGGCGCAAAGGTCGCGCTCGAGCGCCACGACTGGCCGGGGAACGTTCGCGAGCTGCGGAACGTGCTCGAGTATGCGTACGTCATAGGCGACGGTGCGGTACTCGTGGAGGGGGATCTTCCACGCGAAATCGCGCTTCCCGGAGCCGCTGGAGGCGACGCGGCGACGCCGGAGAACCGCGCCTCGTCGTTACCCGATCTGGATCGTCGGGCTCCGGATGCGGTGCGCATTCAGCGCGCACTCGAACGCGCCTCGGGCAGCCGCGCACGCGCCGCGAAAAGCCTCGGGGTGAGCCGAGTGACGCTCTGGCGGCGAATGAAGGAGCTCGGCATGGGGCGCTCGGCGCGGTCACGGAAGTAGGGATCGGGGGCGCGTGTACGGGTTTGGCTGGTCAGTGGAAGGCGGTTTCCGGGCAGTCCGAACGGTGCGAGAGATACGAGCGTTATGCGCGAATCTGTTTCCCTATTCACATATGGGAACAGACTCTTGCGTGAGAGTGCATGCATTATTATCAATGCATGTATGACTTTTGCGATCGGGTACATTCGAGTATCGACGCTTCAGCAGGTGCACGAGGGCGAGAGCCTGCAGGCGCAGCGCGACAAGATTGGCGGCTGGTGCGCCTACGCGTCGATCCCGCTCCGGGCGACCGAGGAGGACGCCGGCATCAGCGGCGCCTCGACCGACAACCGCCCCGGCTTCAAGCGCGCCATTCGTGCCGCGCTCGAGGGCGGCGAAGGCGCCGTGCTCGTCGTGAAGAAGTTCGATCGCCTCGGGCGCAACGCGATCGACGTTCAGGAGACGCTGGCCGTCCTTCTCGACTCGGGCGTGCGGGTCGTCTCCCTTGACGACGGCGTCGACTCGGCGAGCGGCATGGGCGCCGCGCTGTTGAAGCTCCTTACCAACATCCTGGCCACCTTCGCCGAGCTCGAGAAGGAGACCATCGTGAGCCGACTGCAAGAAGGGAGGCGACGCGCCAAGGAGCAGAAGCGTGCCTACACTCGCGAGGTCGCCTACGGGCTCCGGCGTGAGATCGCGAGTCCGATGACGCTGGTGAATGACGAGGGGGAGCTCGCGGCCGTCGAACGCATCCGCGTTCTCCGAGCCGAGGGGCTGACCATCCGGGCCATCTGCGCGCAGCTCGATCGCGAAGGCGTCAAGCCGCGCAGAGCGGCGACCTGGTCGCCGGCGGTCGTCCTCCGTCTCGCAACGGGGCGTCGGCCGCCCGCGAAGAAGAAGGCCAGCGCGCGCCTCACGCGGGCCCGCGCAGAGCTTCTCGGAACTCTCTAAGGAACAAAGACGGTCATGGCCCCTCGACCCTCGACCTCACGCGGCCTCTCGTTCTACGCCTCCGCCCACGCCTTCCACGGCCCGCAAAAGGGCGCGGAGGTCGGCGCGTTGCTTCCGATCTTCGGCTGTCGCTCGGCCGGTGCGCTTCGCCCGCGCGAGCGCGCCGCTCTTCTCCCTCAGCGCGCACGCGAAGTCGTGGACGAGCCCCGCGACATCGCGACGGACAGCCTGGGCGGACTCGACGACGCGATGGTCCCATCGAATGCGCCTGCCCGACTCGAGCTCGGGCATGTACCGCACCACGATCTCGTCCCCGAGGGGCGAGCGCCACGCCGTGCGGGTCACGTACGCTCGAACGTGGCCGCGGTAACGCACCGTCGTGCGCATCCGCCCTTCCTGCACGAGGCCCGCGCGGGCGAGCTTCCGGCTCGCACGGAAATCCGCCTCGTGA
>JBDTXQ010000473.1:0-2632 GCA_040006115.1 Usitatibacter sp. | reverse complement strand
GCGCGCGCCCGCACCTTCGGCTTCACGCAGGAAGTCGAGATGCTGCGCTCCAAGGGGCTCGGACGCGGCGGATCCCTCGACAACGTGGTGGTGATCGACGACTTCCGCGTGCTGAACGCGGAGGGCCTGCGCATGAACGACGAGTTCGTGATGCACAAGGCCCTCGACGCGGTGGGCGACCTCTACATGCTCGGGCACCCCTTGATCGGAGCCTTCTACGGCCACAAGTCGGGCCACGCGCTCAACAACCTCCTGGTGCGAAAGCTCCTTGCCGAGACCGCGGCGTGGGAGGAAGTGACCTTCGACCGGATCGAGTCGCTGCCGCGCGCGTTCGCCAACCTGGTGCTGCAGCCCCAGTAGTTGTTCATCCTGCGCATCGTCGGCATCTTCACGGGCCTGCTGCTCATCGGCCTGGTGATCGCTTGGGCGGTCACCCGCAACGCGCGCTACCTGAGGATCGCGTGGCTGTCGGTGCAGGTGATCCTGCTCCTCGGGATCGCCTTCGCGCTCCTCTATATCTTCGAGCGGGTCCTCTTGCTTTGATCGGGCCGGGTGATGCGCTCGAGGGTGTCCTTGAGAGGGGAGTCGGCGAGTCCCGAGGCGAGCTTGGCGAGGCTCTCCACGGGCAGCTCCCCGCGCGGCGTGACCCGGCGTTTGGGCGTCGGGACGGTCACTTGAACTTCGATGCGAATTGAAGTAAGCTCCTGATCCCTTGAATGTTTTGAGGATTTTCGCGCGGCTTCGCGCAACCCCTCGAGCAGGCGAGGTGCGTAATGGCGCAGGGCCGCGGCAACGGGCCCGCTCGTTGCGCAAATCACAACAGTCGTTCCGTCAATGGCGCACACGCGGCTCGCTTCAAGGAGCTGTTCGGGTGCAAGACTTCGATAGCGCCGCTGCAGGCGCTTGATGTACGCGAGCCGCGTTGCCAGCGGCTTGAGGTCGGCGTTTTCGTCGAGCAGTCGGGAGACGGATTCGGAGGCCATGGGAACGAAGGGGAGGTTCGGTTGAACATTATTCTCGTTTCGGACAGTCTCGCGAAGAGCCGCTCGGTCACGCTCTCGCAGACCCAGGTGCTGCTCATCGCTTTCGGCATGCTGCTTTCCGGGTTCGTGCTCGCGATGGCGACCTACGTGGTCACCATGAAATTCGCGGTCGACTTGCGCAACCCGTACCTGCGCACGCTCCTCGCCGTCCTCCACGAGGACGACGTGAAGCGCTCCGAGGCGGAGATGAAGGAGAACCTCTCCTCGCTCGCCGTGAAAGTGGGCGAGCTCCAGGCACGCATCATGCGCCTGGACGCATTCGGCGAGCGCCTCGCGCGCGCCGCCGGCGTGAAGCAGAACGAGTTCCGCTTCGACGAGAAGCCCGGCCAGGGCGGCCCGTCCCCAGTGGCGGGGGGGCGCGACCTCACCGTCGACGAGTTCAACCAGATGCTCGCCGAGATCTCGCGCGTGCTCGACGACCGCAGCGACAAGCTCGGCGTGCTCGACTCGCTCCTGATGGACGATCGGCTCGCGAGGAAGACCATCCCCACGACGATGCCGGTGGAAGCGGGCTACTACTCGTCCAACTACGGCTATCGCCTCGATCCGATCACCGGGAAGTCGACATTCCACACCGGCGTGGACATCATCGCGTCCCCCGGGACCGCGGTGATGGCAGCCGCGGGCGGCGTGGTCTCCACGGTCGCCTACGTCCCGGAGTACGGCAACATTGTCGACGTCGACCACGACAACGGACTCACCTCCCGCTATGCGCATCTTTCGAAAAGCCTGGTGCACGTGGGCGACGTGGTCATGAAAGGCCAGCGCATCGCCCTGGTCGGGGCCACCGGGCGCACCACCGGGCCGCACCTGCATTTCGAGGTGCGCGAGAAGGGCATCCCCTTGAACCCCAACAAATTCCTCTCCCTCGGCAAGAACGACGTCCTGCTGAACGCCTCCAACAGGAGGCGCTAGCCTTCGGGGGGCTTGAGGCCGGCCAGCCTGGCCCCATCTTTCCTCTATAATTAACGCTTGCCGGCCCGCTCGGGCCGGTTTTCGCATTTCAGACTCCACTCCCCGTGCTCACCACCGCTCTCAAGGCCATCTTCGGCAGCCGCAACGACCGCTTGCTCAAGCAGTTTCGCAAGCAGGTCGAATCCATCAACGCCCTCGAGCCGTCGATGGCGAAGCTTTCCGACGCCGATCTCGCCGCCAGGACGCCCGAGCTCAGGCAGAAGCTCGCCGGGGGCGCGCCTCTCGACTCGATCCTGCCGGAAGCCTTCGCCGTGGTCCGAGAGGCGTCCAAGCGCGTGCTCGGCATGCGCCATTTCGACGTCCAGCTGGTGGGCGGCATCGCGCTGCACCAGGGCAAGATCGCGGAGATGCGCACCGGCGAGGGCAAGACGCTGGTCGCGACGCTGCCCTCCTACCTGAACGCCCTCGAAGGCAAGGGCGTGCACATCGTCACGGTGAACGACTACCTCGCCAAGCGCGACGCGGAGTGGATGGGGCGCATCCATCGCTTCCTCGGCCTCACCGTGGGCGTGGTCGTCCCACAGATGGAAGGCGACGACAAGCAGCGCTCCTACCAGTCGGACATCACGTACGGCACCAACAACGAGTTCGGCTTCGACTACCTGCGCGACAAC
>JBDTXQ010000472.1:0-2646 GCA_040006115.1 Usitatibacter sp. | reverse complement strand
GCGCCCGCCTTCAGCGCGCGCATGCCGTGCGGATCCTCGGGATAGATGCTGAGGATGAGCACCGGGCGATCGGGGTAGTCGCTCTTCACGTCGGCGAGGAGCTCGACCCCGCCGCGGCCCGGCATGGAGTAGTCGAACACCGCGACGTCCCAATCAAGAGCGTGCGCCATCTCGAAGGCTTCATCGCCGTCGCGGGCCTCGCCCACGACGTCGACTTCGGGATCGGCGCTCAGCATCATCTTGAGGCCCTGCCGCACGACCGGGTGGTCGTCGGCAATGAGGACACGGACCGGTGCGCCGGGCGTGCGGTGGAGAACGGCAGAGGTGGCGTATGTCATGCGTGGAGTACCTGTTGTTGTACGGCGATAGGGATCGTCACGGAGACTCGCGTCCCCTTTCCTTCATCACCCTTGACGTCGATCGAACCGCCGAAAGCGAGGACTCTTTCTCGTAATCCGAGGAACCCGAGCGAACGTGGGCTCTCGATTTCGATGTCCCTGATACCGCGCCCATTGTCCTCGACACTGAGCGCGAGCGATGTCCCACCTTCCGCGAGCGACACGTTCACGCGAGTCGCGTTGGCGTGCCGGGCCACGTTGGTGAGCAGTTCTTGGAATATGCGGAAAAGCGCGGTCGAGCGCCCCTTGTCGGGGTCGACGAAATCGGGGTCGATGGCGACCAGGCAGCGGATGCCGGTGCGGCGCTGGAACTCGCGCGACTGCCACTCGAAGGCGGCCGCGAGCCCGATCTCGTCGAGCACCTCCGGGCGCAGGCCCGAGGCGATGCGGCGCACGGAGTTGATGATGCGGTCGATGGCGATGCCGAGCGAGTGCTGCTTCTGCGTGCGCGCGGCACACGCGTCGGACTCGAAATTCTTTGCGAAGGAGGCGAGGTCGAACTTCAGCCCGGTGAGCGCCTGGCCCAGCTCGTCATGGATCTCGCGCGCGATGTGGATGCGCTCTTCCTCGCGCACCGATTGCAGGTGCCCCGCGAGGGCGCGCAGGTTCTCTTCGGAGGCGCGCAGGCGCTGCTCGGTGAGCGCGCGCTCGGCGAGCTCGGCGTTCAGCATGCGGTTCATGTCGTTCAGGCCCACGAACACCGAGAGCTTCGAGCGCAGCACCTCGGGGATCACCGGCTTGGTGATGAAGTCCACGGCGCCGGCGCGGTAGCCCTTGAACACGGTCGACATGTCCTCGCCCCCGGCGGTGAGGAAGATGATCGGCGTGTAGCGCGAGCGCTTGCGCTCGCGGATCATGCTCGCGGTGGTGAAGCCGTCGATGCCCGGCATGCGCACGTCCATGAGGATCGCGGCGAAATCGTCGTCGAGCACGCGGCGCAGCGCCTCCTCGCCGGAATTCGCGGTGACGAGCGGCGAGCCGAGGCTCTTCAGCACCGCTTCCATGGCCATCGTGCTCGCCGGGTCGTCGTCGACGATGAGGATGGGGGCCTGGAAGGTGCTCATCGCCGTAGGCTGCCTAGCGCGCCAGAACCATGAGCGAGTAGCCGCCCAGCAGGCGCGCGGCCAGGTCGGGATTCATCCAGAAGAGCGCGGCGCGCGGGCCCTTCAGCAGCCGCGCCTTCCAGCCCAGCCCGGCAAGCTCGGTTCGCCCGGACGTGTAGAAATGGTCGATCACCTCGTAGCCGCAATCCTCGAGGGTCGCGAGCGCGGTCTCCTTCGAGAAGTGGTGGATGTGCCCGACCTTGCGGCGCGCGTCGATGAGCGGGCGCGCGCGCAGCACTTCCTGCGCGGAGAGCTCGAGCGGAATGTGGAAGACCTTGTAGTCGGCTTTATCGCGCAGCGCGCGAAGGAAACCGAAGTAGTCCTCGACATGCTCGAACACGTCGATCGCCATCGCGAGGTCGTACTGCTCATTCGTTTCGAGGAGATTGGCGAGGCGGAATGTGAGCCGCTCGCCGGCCTTCCGCGAGCAGATCGCGAACGCGCTGGGCGAGATGTCGTAGCCGAAGAAGCGTGTGGCCGGCGCGAGACGCGATGAGAGCGCGCGCAGGACCTCTCCAGCGCCGCAGCCGATCTCGCACACCGTTTGCGGGACGATCTCGTGGCGCGCCAGCATCTTCGAGATGTGGTCCGCCTTCCACGCGGAGTCGTCCGCGTGCCAGTGGGGGTTGTTGCGCAGGTACGTCCCGTCGCTGTAGATCGTGGAATCCATGACCATCCTTGTAGCGGCACCATTACCACCACGGTAGGACACAGTCTAAAAACCCACGATTGCACCAGAGGCGCGCACCGCTAGTTCACACGGACTACGAAAACACCTTGAAAGCCCCAATAACCCCTTGTCCTACAAGCTTTTTTGTCGCTAGCCGCAGACGGTCGAGGTGCCGTGGGCACGCGCCTCAACGCCAGCTCAGTCTGCTGCGCCGGAGGGATGTGCCACGGGGCGCGCGCTCTGGCCCCAGAGGGACGCGTACGCGGCGAGGAGCTTGGGCGACTCGTAACGCCATTCGAGCTCGTTTTCGACGCGCCTCCTTCCGTAGGCGCCCATCTCGGCGCGGCGCGCGGGATCGTCGACGAGCTCGATGATCTTGGCGGCGAGGTCGTCGGGGTCATTCTTCTTCGCGTAGAGCGAGGCGTCCTGCGCGGAGAAGCGCCCCTCGGCCAGGTCGAACTGCACGATCGGCTTG
>JBDTXQ010000471.1:0-2661 GCA_040006115.1 Usitatibacter sp. | reverse complement strand
CGCGCCGCAGAGCTCCGAGGACTTCGTCGAAGTCCAGGACGCGGAAAAGCAGTAAGGGAGCACCAGCGCTCAGGCATGGGGCCGCGAGGCCGCGAAAAAAGGGGCGCGAAGCCCCTTTTTCGTATCAACGATCGAAGGAAGAGGCAAATGGCAGAGATCACCGCGGGAATGGTCAAGGAGCTGCGCGAGCGCACCGGGCTCGGCATGATGGAATGCAAGAAGGCGCTCGAGGAAGCGGGGGGAGAGATCGCCAAGGCGGAGGAGTTGCTGCGCATCAAGAGCGGCGCGAAGGCCTCGAAGGCCGCCGGCCGCGTGGCGGCGGACGGAGCGATCGGAACCTACCTCTCGCCGGACAAGAAGCTCGGCGCGCTGGTCGAGGTCAATGCCGAGACCGACTTCGTCGCGAAGAACCCGGATTTCACGGCGTTCGTCGAAGGCGTGGCGAAGCTGGTGGCCGAGAAGAACCCGGCCGACGTGGCCGCGCTCTCGGGCCTTTCCCTCGGCGGCGAGACCGTGGAGGCCGCGCGCCAGAAGCTGGTGCAGAAGATCGGCGAGAACATCACCGTGCGCCGTTTCGAGCGCGTGCAGACCGGCGGCAAGCTCGTGCAGTACGTGCACCCGGGCGCCAAGGTCGCGGTGATCGTCGACATCGAGGGCGACGACGAAGTCGCCAAGGACGTGACGCACCACATCGCCTTCGCCAAGCCGAAGTACATGACGAAGGACCAGTACCCCGCCGACGCGGTCGCCGCGGAGAGGAAGATCATCGAGGCGCGCGCGGCCGAGTCCGGCAAGCCCCCGGAGATCGTCGCCAAGATGGTGGACGGCGGCATCAACAAGTTCCTCGCCGAGAACACCCTGATGGGCCAGCCGTTCGTAAAGGACGACAAGCTCACCGTCGAGAAGATGCTCGCCGCCCGCAAGGCGAAGCTGCACAGCTACAAGTTCCTGGTGGTGGGCGAGGGCATCGAGAAGAAGCAGAGCGATTTCGCCGCCGAAGTCGCGGCGATGACAAAGACGGCGGCGTGACGATGGCGGGCGTCCCGCAGGACGAGCCCAACCCGCCGGCCAAGCCGGCGTACCAGCGCATCCTCCTCAAGCTGTCGGGGGAGGCGCTGATGGGCAGCGACGCGTTCGGCATCAACCGCGAGACGGTGGACCGCATCGTGCGCCAGGTGAAGGAGATCTCGGAGCTGGGGGTGCAGGTGGGCATCGTGATCGGCGGGGGCAACATCTTTCGCGGCGTCTCGCAGGGGGCGGTCGGAATGGACCGCGCCACCGCCGACTACATGGGCATGCTCGCCACCGTGATCAACGCGCTCGCGCTCTCCGACGCGATGAACCGCGGCGGGCTGGTGGCGCGCGTGCAGTCGGCGCTAAGCATCGAGCCGGTGGTCGAGCCCTACATCCGCGGCAAGGCGATCCGCTACCTCGAGGAAGGCAAGATCGTGATCTTCGCCGCGGGCACCGGCAATCCGTTCTTCACCACCGATACCGCCGCGGCGCTGCGCGGGCGCGAGGTCGAGGCGAACATCGTGCTGAAGGCGACCAAGGTGGACGGCGTCTACACCGCCGACCCGCTGAAGGACAAGACGGCGACGCGCTACGACAAGCTCACCTTCGACGAGGCGTTCGTGAGGAACCTGAAGGTGATGGACGCCACGGCGCTCGCGCTCTGCCGCGACCAGAAACTGCCGATCAACGTGTTTTCCATCTTCAAGGAGGGCGCGTTGAAGCGCGTGGTCATGGGAGAAGATGAAGGCACATTGGTCCATAATTAAATTGGCAGCGGGGATCCTGGGATAGCGGGAACGGCGTTGGAGCGGACGAAAAGCGACGCCGCTCAACGCCAGCGAACAGTTGGTGGGATAGCGGGACCGGCGCTGGGGAAGCGCCGCACAACGACTGCGAACAGATGCACCTTTGCGCCACCGGACAGGAGACCGAGGAACCATGACGATTGGCGACATCAGGAAGCAGGCCACCGAGAAGATGGCGAAGTCGGTCGAGACGCTGAAGCACGACCTCGCGAAGGTGCGCACCGGGCGCGCGCATCCGGGCATCCTGGACAGCATTCGCGTCGATTACTACGGCACGGAAATGCCGATCAACCAGGTCGCGAACGTGACGCTTTCGGATGCGCGCACCATCGCGATCCAGCCCTTCGAAAAGAAGATGGCTCCGGTGATCGAGAAGGCGATCCGCGACTCCGACCTCGGCGTGAACCCGGCGAACGCCGGCGACGTGATCCGCGTGCCGATGCCCGCGCTCACCGAGGAGCGCAGGAAGGAGCTCACCAAGATCGTGAGGCACGAGGGCGAGAACGCCAAGGTCGCGGTGCGCAACATCCGCCGCGACGCGATCACGCACCTGAAGGGCCTGCTGAAGGAGGGAGAAGCGAGCGAGGACGAGGAGAAGCGCGCCCAGGAAGAGGTGCAGAAGATGACCGACAAGTCGGTCGGCGACATCGACAAGCTGGTCGCCGAAAAAGAGAAGGACCTGATGGCGGTTTGAGGCTTGCTCCCGAGCCTCGCGCCCAGGCGTTCATGACCGACTTCGCCTCCTCCACCGCCACCGTTCCCCCGACGGGCGACATCCCTCGCCACGTCGCGATCATCATGGACGGCAACGGGCGCTGGGCGAAGAAGCGCTTCCTGCCGC
>JBDTXQ010000470.1:0-2661 GCA_040006115.1 Usitatibacter sp. | reverse complement strand
TTGAAGAACGCCGCGAAGGCGACCGCGTGGTGCGGCTTCATCACGCCGGTCGAGACCACGGTGGCGATCGAGTTGGCGGCGTCGTGCAGCCCGTTCATGAAGTCGAAGGCGAGCGCCAGCACCACGAGCCCCGCCAGCACGACGAACGAGATCTCCACTTACGAGTGCTCTAGCGAGATGCCTTCGGCCAGGTTCGCCACGTCGAGGCAACGGTCGGTGACCGCCTCGAGGAGCTCGTAGATCGCCTTCATCTTGATCAGCTCGCGCACGTCCTGCTCTTCGCGGAACAGCCTCGATACCGCGGAACGCATCACGCGGTCGGCGTCGGATTCGAGGCGGTCGATCTCCTCGCAGGTCTTCAGGATCGCCTCGAAGTCGCCCTCGCGCTTGCCGAGGAGCTCGATTACGTCCTTCACGCGCTCGCAGCATTTCACTCCGATATCCGCGAGGCGCTGCGTCTCCGGCGTGATGGCGCGGATGTCGTAGAGGGTGAGGGTCTCGGTGGTGTCCTGCATCAGGTCGCAGATGTCGTCCATCGCATTCACCAGCTGGTGGATCTGCTCGCGATCGATGGGGGTGATGAAGGTCTTGTGCAGGAGGCGGATAGCCTCCGCGGTGATGCGGTCGGCGGCGTGCTCCGCGTCGTCCACCAGGCGCACGTACTGCTCGCGGTCGGCGTAGTTCTCCATCAAGGCCTTCAGCGCGTGCGCCGCGCGGACGATCTGGACGGCGTGGGCGTTGAAAAGGTCGAAGAACCGGCCTTCCTTGGGGAGCAATCTGCCGAACATGGGATCACCTGCCTTTGATTTGGCGCGAGTGTATCCGAAACTGAAACCGGGGTCAGAGCGGGGTCTGACCCCGGTTTTCGATTTAGTGCTTTACGCCTTCAGAGATGTTCTCGAGCGTGGCGCCGGTGCGGCTGTCCTTGCCTTCCTTCACGGCGATGTCGCCGAGGGAGACGATTCCCACCAGGCGGCCGTTGTCGATCACGGCGATCCGCCGGACCTGGCGCTCGCCCATCAGTTTCTCGGCTTCTCGGGTGGTGGCGCCCGAGGAAACGGAGACGAGCTCGGTGGTGGCGATCTCGCTCACCGGCTTGTCGAAGCTGCCGGCGGCGACCGCGCGGATCACGATGTCGCGGTCGGTGACCACGCCCACGACCTTGCCGTTTTCCACGATCGGGACGAAGCCGGTGTCCACCTCCTTCATGATGCTGGCGGCGCGCTGGATGCTGTCGTTGGGCGCGATGGTGCGCGGGTTCTTCGTCATAACGTCGCTTACGTTCATGGGCGCTCTCCTGGGGTTGGACCGGTATGACCACGGCACGGGCGGTTCGTTTTGCTATAATCCGCGCCTTGCCCCTCCTTTTTGGATCGAATCCGAATGAACCGCGCCCTTAAACCCATCGATTCCCGAGAAATTACCTCGGCGGTCGTGCGCGCGCGCTTCGGGGCATCGCTGCCGTCGGGCGGCGACGACTGATCCAGCGGGCCACCGTCCGCCGGATTTGGAGGCGGAGAGGGTCGGCCAAACCACCGTTGCCTTTTCCGCCAGCGCCTCAACCGCGCGACGGCGAACCCGTTGCGCCTCATGGAAAAAGGATCCCGGATCATCGGGACGACGACATGGCAACGCTATTGAATTACGTGCATCCGAACCGATGGCTCACCGGCCTGTGGCTCAACAACGACTTCCGCAAGCTGTGGGGATCGCTCACCATCGTCCACTTCGGCGGGCAGGTCACGTTCCTCGCGCTGCCGTTAACCGCGGCGCTCGTCCTGAACGCATCGCCCTTCGAGGTGGGCGTGCTCACCGCGCTGGAGGCCCTCCCCTACCCGATCTTCGGGCTCTTCGCGGGGGTGCTGGTGGATCGCGCGAGGAAGCTCCCCGTCATCATCGCCTGCGACGTGGGGCGCGCGCTGGCCCTCCTCGCGATCCCTATTTGCGCGTGGATGGGCGTGCTCAGCATGGCGGTGCTCTATGCCTCGGGCTTCCTCATGGGGCTCCTCACCGTGATCGGCTGGCCCGCGTACCAGGTGTTCATGACCGAGCGCGTGGGCCGCGACAACCTGGTCGAGGCGAACGCGAAGATCGGGGTCGCCGATTCCGCGGCGCAGCTCGTGGGCCCCGGGCTCGCGGGCGCGCTCATCCAGTGGCTCACCGCGCCCTTCGCGATCCTGCTGGACGCGATGTGCTTCTTCTTCTCGGCGTGGATGCTGCGTGGAATTCCCCCGGCGGCCAGCGACTCGCCCAAGGGCACGCCGCGCTCGGTGCGATCGGAGATCGCCGAGGGGCTGCGCGTGATCTGGCGCAATCCCACGCTGCGCGCGCTCGTCTGGGGCATCGGTACGTGGCAAGTATTCAGGCACGCATTCATCGCGATCGTGGTGCTCTTCGGCGCGCGCGAGCTCGGCTTCTCGGCGGGCAACGTGGGCGCGCTCTTCATGGTCGCGGGGCTGGGTTCGCTCGCGGCGGCCGGGGCCACGGCGCGGCTGAACGCCCGCTTCGGAATGGGCCCGACGATGCTGGGCGGCATCTGCGGCACCGGCATTGCGTGGCTGGTGATGGGCGCCGCGACGGGTCCTTACTGGGTGGCCTCGCTGCTATTCGGCGGCGGGCTCTTCCTGCTCGACCTGTCGGCGATGATCTTCTTCATCAACT
>JBDTXQ010000469.1:0-2664 GCA_040006115.1 Usitatibacter sp. | reverse complement strand
CGGTGGTGGTGAATTCCTCGAGCGTCGACGCGGTCTCCTCGAGGGAGCTCGCGTGTTCCTCGGTGCGGCTGGAGAGTTGCTGGTTGCCCGCGGCGACCTGCCCGGCACCCACGGCGATCGATTCGGCGCCGCTGCGGATCTGCGCCACCATGCGCGAAAGCCCGCCATTCATCTCGCTCAATGCCCTGAGGAGATCGGCGGCCTCGTCGCGCCCGCTGACTTCGATGCGCGAAGTGAGGTCGCCACCCGCCACGCGTCGCGCGACTCCGAGCGCCTCGCGAATCGGCCCGGTGATGCTGCGCGTGAGGGTCCAGGCCATCAGCACCGCGAGGACGAGCACGATCGCGGACACCGCGTAGACAGTCGTCGCGAGGCGGTCGCCGCTCACCATGGCCGCGTGGGTGGCTTCCTCGTTGGCTTTCTTCTGCAGGTCGATCAGGCGGTTCAGCTCGAGGAGCGTCTTCTGCACGTGCGGATCGACTTCCGTCATGAGGACCTTGGCGGCCTCCTCGTTGCGAAAGCTCGTGGAGAGGCCTAGCGCCTGCTGGAAGGGCTTGTCGAGCTCCTTGTCGCTCTTGTCAAGCGCCTCCAGGATCAAGCGCTCGGTGGGCGTGAGCCCCATGCGCGACATCTTCTCGCGGGCGTCGTCGTACGCCTTGCCGAGGCTGCGCGCGCGGTCTTCGTCGACCTGCATCGCCTTGATGTCGGTGTGCAGGCCGATGTTGCGCATCACCGCCGATTGCTCGAGCGCGAGCGCCTTCATCTCGCCGGCGAGCTTCGGCTCGGCGCCGGCGGTGGCGGCCACCGCGGCGAGCTCGTCGCGGCTCTTCTTGCCGAGCCACGTGCCGGCGAGTGACACGGCGAGCATGATGGCGAGCACGGCGCCGAAGCCGAGGCCGAGGCGCGTGCCGATTCGGAGATTTCTCAGGAACATGGGCGGTCTTTCGGGCGGGCGACCCTGCGAGGCCGCCCGCCGCAGGGTTGGCTCGTCTACTTGTAGATGCCCGTGCCCACGATCAGGTCCTCGTGGCGCTGCAGGTACATGGACTTCGGCTCGATGTGGCGCGACACCGGATTCATGAACTTGTAGTCCTGCCAGCCCTTGGCTTCGGGCGACTTCGACATCATCTCGACGCGCTCCTTCACGAAGTACTTGCCGTCGTTGTCGCGCAGGTCGATCAAGTCCTTGCCGATCAGCTTCTCGTTGGCGCCGTGCGCGAGGACCTTGCCCTTCATGTCGTAGACAACCACGTAAAGATCGCGGTCTGCGAAGGCGCCCTTCTTGTCGTTGAAGTCGGCGAAGGCCTTCTCGCGGCCCACTTTCTTGATGTGCGCAACGGCCTTGCCGACCATGGCGGTGGCTTCGGCGGCCGTTCCCTTCGACTTGTCCTGGGCGGCGGCGGGCAGCGCGACCGCAAACACGAACGCGGCGCAGGTTGCGGCTAACAGGTTCTTCATTGTCATTTCCCCTTTTGTCGTGGATCCAGAGCGGCAGTTTGTCGCAGGGCGCGCGCGATCCGTATGCACTGGTTCACAACCGCGCCGCGCCTGCGATTACCCCTGTAATCACCTCTTGAAGTCGATCTCGATCTCCTTGGAGCGCCCGCTGCTGCCGGGGGTGAACCTCCACTGGGAGAGCGTCTTCACGACGGCCCGGTCGAAGATCCGGCGCGGGTTGGCGTCGACGATGTCGACGCGCGTCACCTCCCCGCTGGCGTCGATGGTCATGCGCGCCTTCACCATCCCGCTGCTCGCGCCGGCGGCCAAGGCCTCGCGCGGAAACTCGGGTTCCACCCGACTGACGGGCGTGAGGTCGCCGGAATCGGCGGATGCGGCGATCGAGAAGAGCGCGAAGGCCAAGGCCCCGCTCGCGCGGGCGAATCGCTTTGCGGCTTTATGCATGGTCGTTGACCCCCCTTTTTATGTGACCTGGATGCGTGCCGCAGTCTATTGATTCAAGGCGATTTTCTCTCCTCCCCGGCAATTACAGCAGTAATCACGCGGCCGCCTTGCGGGTTCCGGAAGCGCGGCAGCGCGGCCCGGCCTCGGCGCTCTCAAGCAGGAATTTCTGCATGTCCCAGGCCCCCGTGGGGCAGCGCTCCGCGCACAGGCCGCAATGCAGGCACACGTCCTCGTCCTTGACCATGACGCGCTCGGTCTTCAGCGCGGGCGAGACATAGAGGTCCTGCTCCGGATGGCGCGAGGACGCGTTCAGGCGCGCGCGCAGCTCGCCCTCCTCGCCGTTCGCCGTGAAAGTGATGCAATCCACCGGGCAAATGTCGACGCACGCGTCGCATTCGATGCAAAGCTTGGGCGCGAACACGGTCTGCACGTCGCAATTCAGGCAGCGTTGCGCCTCCTTCCACGCGAGCTGCGGGTCGAAGCCCAGCTCGACCTCTTGCCGGATGTCCTTCAGCGCGATCGCCAGGTCCTTCAGCGGCACCTTGAAGCGCGCGTCGGGCGCGACCTGGTTGTCGTAGCTCCACTCGTGGATGCCCATCTTCTGGGACATGAGATTCACCATGGGCGGCGGGCGCACGCTCACGTCCTCGCCCTGGCAGAGCAGGTCGATCGAGATCGCCGCGTCGTGGCCATGGGCCACCGCCCAGATGATGTTCTTGGGGCCGAGCGCCGCGTCCCCGCCGAAGAAGACCTCGCGGCGAG
>JBDTXQ010000468.1:0-2668 GCA_040006115.1 Usitatibacter sp. | reverse complement strand
CGGGAATACGGCGCAAGGGCAAGGTTTTCGAGGCCGTGGAGAAGTTCTCGGTGGTGAAGACGCTGCAGGCGGTCGAGCGCGCGCACGTGGTGATCCTCGTGGTCGACGCGGAGAGCGACATCGCCGAGCAGGACGCGCACATCGGGGGCTACATCCTGGAAGCGGGGCGCTCCCTCGTGGTGGCGATCAACAAGGTGGACGCGATCGACGCGGAGAAGCGCAAGGAAGTGAAGACGGACCTGGAAAGGAAGCTCTTCTTCCTCGACTTCGCCGAGTTCGTGCCGATCTCGGCGCGGATGGGCACGGGCCTGAAGCCGCTGCTGAAGGCCGCCGACACCGCGTTCGCCGCGGCGATGGCCAAGATCGCCACGCCCAAGCTCACCCGCGCGCTGCAGGCCGCGGTCGAGCAGCAGCAGCCGCCCCTGTCGGGGCGCTTCCGCCCGAAGATGCGCTACGCGCACCAGGGCGGCTCCAACCCGCCCATCGTGGTGATCCACGGCAGCGGCCTGGACGGGGTGAAGCAGCCGTACAAGCGCTACCTGGAGAACAGCTTCCGCAAGACCTTCAAGCTCAAGGGAACGCCGCTGCGCATCGAGCTGCGCTCGTCCGTGAACCCCTTCGAGGGCAAGCACAAGCCGTTGACCGAGAAACAGGATTCCATGCGCCGGCGCCGCAAGATCGTGTCCAAGCGCCGCTACGGGTAGGAACTACCGGTGCGCCGCGGTTGTCTTTTGAAGGGATGGGCTAAAATGCTGCCTTCCATCCAGAAGTCCTTCCGCAGGCAACGGCCCGGCGTAGACCGGGAAACCCGATGAGAGAAAAGGGGCAGAACAATGAGCAGCAAGGGCCAATTACTCCAAGACCCGTTCCTCAACACGTTGCGCAAGGAGCATGTGCCGGTCTCGATCTACCTGGTGAACGGCATCAAGCTGCAGGGCCAGATCGAATCCTTCGACCAATACGTCGTGCTCCTCAAGAACACCGTGACGCAGATGGTCTACAAGCACGCGATCTCCACGGTGGTCCCGGCGCGGCCGGTCACGGTCCCGCTTGAGCACTCGCAAGACGCCTAGCCGCCCCCGCGCTGTCCTCGTGAGCCTCGACATCGGCCGTCCCGCCAGGACCGAGGAGCGGGCCGAGGAAGCGGCGCGCCTCATCGAGAGCGCGGGCTCCCAGGTGGTCGAGGTGATACGCGGGCGCCGCGATCGCCCCGACCCGTCCACGTTCGCGGGCAAAGGCAAGGTCGAGGAGATCGGCGCGGCGCTCCTCGAGCACAAGGCCGACATCCTGGTCTTCGATCGCCAGCTCTCGCCCGCGCAGGTGAGGAACCTCGAGCGCGCGCTGATCGGGCAGGTTCCCGGCATCCGCGTCTTCGACCGCACCGACGTGATCCTCGACATCTTCGGGCAGCGCGCGCAGACCGCCGAGGGCAAGCTGCAAGTGGAGCTCGCGCGCCTCGAGCACCTCTACACGCGCCTGGTGAAGGGCTGGACGCACCTCGAGCGCCAGCGCGGATCGCTCGGCAAGACCGGCGGGCCGGGCGAGAAGCAGATCGAGCTCGATCGCCGCATGATCGGCGAGCAGGTGAAGAAGCTGAAGGAGCGCATCGCGAAAGTGGGCAAGGTGCGCGACACGCAGCGCTCGGGCCGCAACCGCTCGGGGATCCTGCGGGTGGCGCTGGTGGGCTACACCAACGCCGGCAAGTCGACGCTCTTCAACCGCATCACCGGCTCCGGCGCCTACGTGGCCGACCAGCTATTCGCCACGCTCGACACCACGACGCGCCGCGTCTACCTCGCAGCGGACGCCTCCATCGCGCTCTCCGACACGGTGGGCTTCATCCGCGACCTCCCGCACACGCTGGTGGACTCCTTCAAGGCGACGCTCGAGGAGACCATCCAGGCCGATCTTCTGCTGCATGTGGTCGATCGCGCCAACGAGAGCTACCAGGAGCAGATGGACGCGGTGAACGTGGTGCTCGAAGAGATCGGCGCGGCGAAGGTGCCGCAGCTCCTGGTCTTCAACCAGATCGACCGCGTGCCCGGGCTGGAGCCCGAAATCGTCCGCGACTCGCATGGTAAGATATTGAATATCAAGGTGAGTGCGGTCACCGGTTCTGGAATCGACGGCCTTCGCGAGGCGCTGGCCGAGGCCGCGCGAGCAGCGGCAACGGCGATCCCGACGGCGGCTTGATTTCCACCCGGGGCGCATCCATCTCTGCATCGCAGGCATATGAGGGGTCAGAGCACATTTCGATCTCTCGTCGCCTCTCGTCTCCGAACCGAAAAGTGATCTGACCCCTTTTATGCCGCCGAACGATCCCCAATGGGGAAAGAAGAACAACGAAGGTCCGCCCGATCTCGACGAGATCCTGAAGAAGCTGCAGCAGAAGATCTCGGGCCTGCTGGGCTTTCGCAGCCGCCCGCCGGGCGCTCCTTCGGGCGGCGGCAGAATGGGCGCGGCGGTCGGTGGCGGCGTCGTGTTCGTGATCCTGTTGATCGTCGGCGTGTGGCTCGCGAGCGGCTTCTACATCGTGGACGAGGGCCGCCGCGGCGTGGTGCTGCGCCTGGGCAAGTACCTCGAGACCACCATGCCCGGCCCGCGCTGGCATGTCCCCTATCCGATCGAGAGCGTGGAAGTGGTGAACGTGGCGCAGGTGCGCACGGTG
>JBDTXQ010000467.1:0-2677 GCA_040006115.1 Usitatibacter sp. | reverse complement strand
GAGAACGCCGTCGTACTCGTCGCCGAAGCCCTTGATGAACACGGTGTCGGCGGGGAAGGGGCCCTTGCACGCGATGCCGCGCGCCGCCGCCTTCGCCACGGCCGGCGCGATGATGTCGATTTCCTCGCGACCGAAGAGGCCGTTCTCGCCGCCGTGGGGATTCAACGCCGCGACCGCGATGCGCGGGCGCGCGATCCCGGCGCCGCGCATGGTGGCGTCGGCGAGCGTGAGCGCGTCGTCGATGCGCTGCGGCGTGATGCGATCCAGCGCCGTGCGCAGCGACTCGTGGGAGGTGACGCGCGACATCCACTTGTTGTCGAGGACGTTCATCTCGCCGAAGAAGCCCTCGTGCTTCGTGAGCTTCGCGAACATCTGGTGCTCGTCGTTGTACTTCCAGCCGCCCGCGTGCAGCGCCGCCTTGTTCAGCGGCGCGAACACGATGCCGTCGATGCGCCCGGCGAGCGCCAGCTCGATCATGGCGGCGAGCGTCTCGCCCGCGATGCGGCCCGATTCGGGGACAACGACGCCGCGCGGGAAGCCGATGGAAGGATCGAGGTTGCCCAGGTCGATGAGCGCCACCTCCTCGCGGCTCCAGTCGACCGCGTCCGGGCTCGCGTAGCTGCGCCAGTCGAGGGTCACGCCCGCGTCGCGCGCGCCCTGGGCGAGCACGCGCGCGTCGCCCACGACCAGCAGCCGCGCCGCGTCGGCGAGGCGCTTGTCGGCGAGCACGCGCGCGCATTGCTCCGGGCCGATTCCCGTGTAGTCCCCCAGCATCAATCCCAGCAGCGGCAGTTGCGTCACGTCACCCTCCGGTCCGTAAAGTATGTGATCGCCGCCACCATCATGAACGTGATCGCGAGCATGGTGATGGATAGCACGGCGATCGGCCCCCAGTCATTGCTCTCGCGCAGGTCGAACATGGTGACCGAAATCGTCTTGGTGCGCGCGGTGAACAGCAGGATCGTGGCGGAAAGCTCGCGAATCGAGCCGATGAAGATGAAGATCCAGGTGGCGATGACGCCGTTCCTGATGAGGGGCGCGGTGATGCGCATGAGGGTGCCCAGCCGGGTCGCGCCGAAGATGCGGCTCGCGTCCTCGAGCTCGGGATGCACGGACTTCAGCGACGCCGCGACCTGCTGGTAGCCCACCGGCAGCTCCTTGGTCACGTAGGCGAGGAAGATGATCCAGAGCGTGCCGTACAGGACGATGGGCGGACGGGTGTAGCTCAAGAAGAGTCCGACGGCGAGCACGATTCCGGGGATGGCCACCGGCGCCGTGGCGAGGAAGGCGAGTGCGCGGTGGCCCCACACGAGCTTGCGCAGGCTCAAGTACCCCACGGTCGTCGCGAGGATCGTGCCCACCGTCGCCGCTGCGGTGCCGAGCACGAATGTATTGACGAGCGCGGCGCGGGTCTGGCTGAACTCGAAGAAGACGAAGCGCCAGTGCTCGAGGGAGAGGTTGCCCTCGACCGGCCCCGACCAGTTCTTCACGAAAGCGGTGCGCACCAGCACGCCGTAGGGAAGCAGGATCGAGCAGCCGAGCACGAAGACGAAGAGCGCCAGCGCGGGCACGGCCCACGGCCCGAGGCGCGCGAGGCGCACGCCGGTGCTCTTGCCGCCGATCACCGAATAGCCGCGCCGGCCCATGATGGTCGCCTGCGTGCGCAGCAGCACCACGGTGACGACGAGAAGCGGAAGCGACGCGGCGGCGGCGAGCCCCGGCTGCGGCGGAAACTGGAACAGGCTCCAGATCTTGGTCGTCATGGTGTCGATCCCCGCGGGAAGCGCGAGGATCGCGGGGACGCCGAAGAGCGTCATCGACTGCAGGAAGGCCACCAGGAATCCGGCGAGCAGCGCCGGCATCACCAGGGGCAGCGTCACGTGCAGGGCCGTGCGCCACGGGCGCGCGCCGAGGATCGCGGAGGCCTCCTCGAGGTCGCTCGGGATCACGTCGAGGCTGTTGGCGACGAAGGTGAAGACGTAAGGGAATGTATAGAGCGCCATCACGAACACCATCCCCCACGCGGAGAAGATGTTCACCAGCGGCTGCGCCTCGAAGGGCTTCAGGTCGAAGAGCGCGTAGTACCACTGGTTCAGGAGCCCGGCGTTGGGGCCGCCCAGCAGCACCCAGGCGAAGGCGCCGAGGAAGGGCGGGGTCACGAAGGAGGCGAGGATCAGCATGCGGAAGACGCGCTTGAACGGCAGCTCCGTGCGCGCGACCAGCCAGCCCATGGGCGCGGCCGCCACCACGCAGAGGAAGCCGACCGCGGCCGACGTCCACAGCGTGGTGACCAGCGGCTTCACGAAGCTCGGGTCGTCCAAGAAGTGCCGATAGTGCGCGAGCGTGAAATGGCGCGCGTCGTCGGTGAGGCTGGTCACCGTCAGCCAGTAAAGCGGCAGCAGCACGAGCCCCGCGAGGAGCGCCACCATCGCGATCGAGAAGGGAGCGGTCCAGTCGACTGCTCTCAACGCAGAGTGCAGTCGCCCCCGCGCAGGCGGGGGCCTAATTTCCAAAGATCGCCGTATAGCGCTTCTTGATCTCGGCCACCTGCGGCAGCATTCCCGCCGGGTCATCGGGGAGCGTCTTGATCTGCGAGAGCGGCGTGCGTCCCGCGGGCTCCTTCGTGTCGGGGTGCACGGAGCGCGCGCCGCCCTCGTCGATGATGAGCTGCTGGACC
>JBDTXQ010000466.1:0-2696 GCA_040006115.1 Usitatibacter sp. | reverse complement strand
GCCTATCGTGTACGCGCGGCTGGCCGAGGCCTATGTGGCGACGGAGTACGCCCCGCTTGCGCGCGAGTATGCGGCGCGCTATTCAGGCAAGGATCAAACTCCTGAAAGCCTCGCCGCGTTGGAGCGCTTGTATCCCAGCCTCGACCGCGTGATCGATGCGCTCGCCCGTGCCGTCGCGACGACGCACGGCGGCGACAACCCGACGCGCGCGGCAGGCGAAAAGTGGCGCGGGCAACTCGCCGAGTTCTACAAGTCGCGCCATGCCGGTTCACTCGACGGCCTCGATGCTTTGATCGCGCACGTCGCCGCGCAGCCGTTGCCGTAGCCCACGGTCTGAGGCGGGCCACAAGGGGCGCAATGCCGCTCCGCTCTCGCCCGTGGTTCGCCCGCCACGATCTTTTGTTACAATCACCCGCCGTGAAAATCATCGAACACGTCTCTCCCGGTTTGGACAATTTAGAGGCACGGCTCGGCCACGCCTTTCGCGACCGCGCGTTGATCGAGCGCGCGCTGACGCACCGCTCCTGGGCGCACGAGCGCGTCACCTCTGGCGAGGAGAAGGGGGCGCGCCGGATGCACAACGAGGCGTTCGAGTTCGTCGGCGACTCGGTGCTTGGCCTAATCGTGGCCGAGGGGCTGCTTGAAGGCCACCCGCAGGCGAGCGAAGGCGAACTGTCGCGTATGAAGCACGGGCTGGTCAGCACGCGGACGCTGGCGCGCGCGGCGGCGCGTCTCGGCCTCGGCGATTTCCTGCGCGTCGGGCGCGGTGAGGAGAAGACCGGCGGGCGGCGCAAACGCGCCCTGCTGGCCGAGGTGTTCGAGGCGGTGCTGGCCGCGATCTATCTGGACGGGGGCCTCGGCGCGGCCACCGACTTCGCGCGTCGCACCATCGGCGGCGAATTGGACGCGGCGACCCCGGAGGCCGCTGCTGCCGCTGACTATAAGACGCTGTTGCAGGAGCGCGTACAGGCCACCTTCCGCGATACCCCGACTTACCAACTTTTGCGTACTGAAGGGCCGCCACACCGCCGCGTCTTTCATGTCGCTGTGACGTGGGCGGGCGGGCGCGAAGTCGCGGGCGAGGGCGCGTCCATCAAGGCCGCCGAGATCGCCGCCGCCTGTCTCGCGCTCGAAAAGCTCGACGAACATGAGTGCGTCGCTGAAGACGAAAGCGAGCCGCAGGTTAACCCGCAGATCAGTTCTTAAACCGCCATGACGCCGAACCCCGGCCCGGCGCGCCGAACGCTTGACTTGACCGGCGCGCGCGCTGTTCTCTACGATGGTTTTCTATGAGCAATAATCCGAGATCGACCGTGATCGCCGAACCGCCGACCACGCCCGCGCTTAAAGATGAAGAGGGCACGGCGCAGTCTGCGCGGTCAACGCGCGACCGGCGGAACCACGATGCCACCCCCGACGATCCGAAAGTGCAGACGGGGCCGCCGCGCAGCGTCTGGCGCGAGTATTTCGAGTCGCTGGTGGTGACGGCGATCATGGCGCTGTTCGGCATGACCTTCATCGTGCAGGCGGTCAAAGTCCCGACCGGCTCAATGCAGAACACGATCTTGATCGGCGATCATTTGCTCGTCAACAAGTTCATCTTCGCCCCCGGCCCGGTGCTGCCGTTCCTGCCGATGCGCGAGATTAAGCGCGGCGACATCATCGTCTTTAAGTACCCCGGCAACCAGTTCGACCCGCGGATGGACAAGACCATTGCGAACAACACGCCCTACGTTACCAACTACGTCAAGCGCGTCATCGGGCTGCCGGGCGAACGCCTCGAAATCCGCGGTGCGACCGTGCTGATTAACGGCCAGCCGCTGCCCGAACACATCGTCACGGCGGAGAACCCGCCCGACTTGCCCGGTACCGACGAGGTCGAGAGCCAAGGGCCGCTGCAGATCGAAAACCAGCCGCCGCCGCAGGGCGCGGGGCCGTACACCACTTATTACGGTAGCGGCACGCGGCAGGGCGCGGGCGTCGGCGCGGAATCCTACCCGGTGTTTCGCGGGCAGCGGAGTGTGACCATCCCCGCCAACAGCTACTTCGTGATGGGCGACAACCGCGACAACAGCCTCGACGGTCGTTACTGGGGCTTCGTGCCGCGCGACGTAATCATCGGGCGCGCCCTGTTCGTCTATTGGTCTTATGACGAGAGCCAGCCGTCGAGCAATTTCCTGCTCGACTTCTTCACCAACACGCGCTGGAGCCGCACCGGGACGATGGTTAAGTAGCAGGCGCGGCGGGCGCGAACAACTAGGGGGTGGCAGCAGATGTCCGTGTGGCAAAGGGGCGGTTTGACGTGGAAAGAACTGGCGAAGCGCGTTTACGCGGAGACGGGTGATGACGACACGTGGGGGCGCTCCGCGCAACTCTCTTACTATTTCCTCCTCGCGCTCTTCCCCCTGCTGCTGTTCCTGACTTCCGTCCTCGGACTGATCCTCGGCTCGGGCACGGGCATCCGCCACTCGCTCTTCAACTATCTCGGCGAAGTGCTGCCCGGCTCGGCCTCTCAACTGGTCGCCAGCACCATGCGCGAAGTAAGCGAATCCAGCGGCGGCGGCAAGCTGTCGTTCGGGCTGCTCGCCGCGCTGTGGGCCGCTTCGAACGGCATGACGGCCATGAGCGAGACGCTCAACGTAGCCTACGAGGTGAAGGAGACCAGGCCGTGGTGGAAGGTGCGTCTCAACGCCGTC
>JBDTXQ010000465.1:0-2701 GCA_040006115.1 Usitatibacter sp. | reverse complement strand
GTCTCGTCGCTTCCCGACAGCTATCGCGTGAAGGGCATGAAGACCAAGTGGATCCTGCGCCAGGCGGGCAAGAGCCTCATTCCCGACGCGATCCTCGAGCGCCCGAAGGTCGGCTTCCGCGTGCCGGTGAACAAGTGGTTCCAGGGCCCGCTCAAGGAATACCTGAACGACCATTTGCGAAGCGCCGGTTCGAAGACGCGCGGCTACTACGACAACCATGTGCTCGACCGCATGCTCGACGACCACATGGACGGCCGCCAGAACCACGAGAAGCTCCTGTGGGCGCTCCTCAACCTCGAAATCTGGCACCGCCAATACGCGTGAAGACGATGGCGCCCAGCGGCCTCGCCTGGAAGCTGAACCGCCTGCGCTGCATGTCGGCGGCGGAGATCGCCCATCGCGTGGTGAAGGCCGCGGCGATGCGCGCCGAGCGCTGGGGCTTTGTCCCGCTCTCGGTGCCGAAGGCCGACCTCACCCGCGCGGCCAAGCCGTGGATCCACGCCGGCGTGAAGGTCGAGCCGCTGCCCTACGTCGCAGCGGCCAACCGCATCGTCGACGGGCGCTTCGACGTGTTCGCCCTCGAGAACGTCGAGCTCGGCAACCCGCCGCGCTGGAACCGGGATCCGAAGACCGGCATCGAGGCGCCGCTCGACTTCGGCAAGCAGCTCGACTACCGCGATCCCGCGCGCGTGGGCGATTGCAAGTACCTTTGGGAGCCCAACAGACACTTGCATTTGGTGACGCTCGCGCAGGCTTATGCGCTCACCGGCGACGAGCGCTACGCGCGCACGCTACGCGTGCACCTGGAGAGCTGGTTCGACGCGTGTCCGTTCCGGATGGGCGCGAACTGGTCGAGCTC
The DNA here is from genome assembly GCA_040006115.1 of Usitatibacter sp. Classification (GTDB taxonomy): domain Bacteria; phylum Pseudomonadota; class Gammaproteobacteria; order Burkholderiales; family Usitatibacteraceae; genus Usitatibacter. The sequence goes on along the minus strand of JBDTXQ010000465.1, from coordinate 1,842 downwards.
CCTCGAGCTGGGGCTACGGCTCATCAACTGGGCGCTCGCCTGGCAGCTCGTGGGCGGGGTGAAGTCGCCGCTCTTCGCCGGCGCGGGCGGCGAGGCGTTCCGCGACCGCTGGCTCGAATCGGTCTACCAGCATGCGCAGTTCATCTCCGGGCACCTGTCGCTGCACTCGTCGGCCAACAACCACTTGATCGGGGAAGTCGCCGGCCTCTACACCGCGGCGCTCGCGTGGCCCCATTGGGATGCGGCGGCGCAATGGCGCAAGACCGCGGGCGACATCCTCGAGCGCGAGGCGCTGCTGCAGAACGCGCCCGACGGCGTCAACCGTGAACAGGCGGTCTCGTACCAGCAGTTCGAGCTCGACCTGCTCCTGCTGCCGCTCGTCGCCGCGCGCGCCAACGGCCTCGACTTCTCCGCGGCGTACGTCGCACGCGTCGAGGCCATGCTGGTCTACCTCGCCTCGATCATCGACTACGGCGGAAACGTGCCGATGTTCGGCGATGCCGACGACGGCTACGCGGTGCGCCTCGACCCGCGCGCGGGCTTCAGCCGCTACCACGCGCTGCTCGCGACCGGCGCGCTCCTCTTCGGGCGCGGCGACTTCAAGGCGAAGGCCGAGACACTCGACGACAAGACGCTCTGGCTCTTCGGCGGCGACGCGTGGCGCGCCTTCGACGCGATCGACACCGCCAACGCGCGCCTGCCGGTGCGCCGCGAATTCCCCGACGGCGGCTACTACGTCCTCGGATGCGATTTCGAGACCGGCGACGAGATCCGCCTCATCGCCGACGCGGGGCCCCTCGGTTATCGCGAGATCGCGGCCCACGGCCATGCCGACGCGCTCTCGTTCACGCTCTCCGTGGCGGGCGAGGAATTCCTCGTCGACCCGGGCACGTTCGCCTATCACACCGAGACCGAGTGGCGCGACTACTTCCGCGGCACCTCGGCGCACAACACGCTGCGCGTCGACGGGCGCGACCAGTCACAGCCCGGCGGCAACTTCATGTGGCTGCGCAAGGCGCGCGCCGGCTGCGCGCAGTGGCTCGCCTCGCCCGAGAGGGATTTCTTCGAGGGCTGGCACGACGGCTACATGGCGCTGCCCGACCCAGTGATGCACCGGCGCCGCATCGTCCTCGACAAGGCCGCGCGCCGCATCGTGATCGAGGACACGCTGCAGATGCAAGGCGAGCACGACGTGGAGCTATTCCTGCATGCGCATGAGAGATGCGCCGTGACCGTGGGGGAGGGCGGCGCGCGCCTCGCGCGGGGCGATCGCGCCCTCGACATCCGCTTCCCCGAGGCATCGGGAGCCACCTCCCGGGTCTTGCTGGGGAGCGAGGCGCCCATCGGCGGATGGATCTCCCGTGCGTTCGACCGCAAGCAGCCGGCGCCGACCCTCGTGTGGCGCGCGCGCCTCGCCGGCGACTGCGTGTTGCGCACGCAGATCGACTGCATCGCGCCGGGCTTCTAGGGATGCTCGCGCCGCGCATCGTGATGATCGGCACCCGGCGCGACGTGCGCGGCGGGATTTCCGCCATGGTGAACGTGTATTTCGCGCAGGGCCTGTTCCGCCGCTGGAACGCGCAATACCTCGCCACCCATCGCGACGGCGGCAAGCTCGTCAAGGCCGCCCAGGCGCTCGCGAGCTGGCTCGCCTTCGTGGCGCTCCTCGTGACCGGCCGCGTCGCCCTCGCGCACGTGCACATCGCCTCCGACGCGAGCTTCTGGCGGAAGTCGCTCTTCATCGTGCCTGCGCGGCTCCTCGGGGTGCCTTACGTGCTGCACATGCACGGCGGCAACTTCATCGAGTTCTACCGCGGGCGCGGCGCGGTGTCGCGCCGCTTC
>JBDTXQ010000464.1:0-2702 GCA_040006115.1 Usitatibacter sp. | reverse complement strand
CCGGTGATGTTGAGCGGCGCGAACCACTCCTGGTCCTGGAGCGCGGCCTCCTTCACCAGCAGCGACATGCGCCAGGTCACGTCGAGCACGCGCGCGGTGTTCTCCGCCCGCTCCACGCAGCGGCTCATCCAGTACAGGGTCGATGCGACGCGGGAGAGCATCTACTTGGCGTGTGGCCTCAATCGACCACCCACGTGTCCTTGACCCCGCCGCCTTGCGAGGAATTGACCACCAGCGAGCCTTCGCGGAGCGCGACGCGCGTGAGGCCGCCGGGAACGAAAGTCACGTTCGCGCCGGACAGAACATAAGGGCGCAGGTCGACGTGCCGGTCGGCGAGCGCATCGCCGCAGAAGGTCGGCACGCATGAAAGCGAGAGCGTCGGCTGCGCGATGAAGCGCTCGGGTGCGTCGAGGATCCTCTGGCGGTAGCGCTCGCGCTCTTCGCGGCTCGCGGTGGGGCCGACCAGCATGCCGTAGCCGCCGGAGCCCTGCGCCTCCTTCACCACCAGCTCGTCGAGGTGCGCGAGGACGTAGGCGCAGTCGTCCTTATTGCGCAGCACGTAGGTGGGCACGTTCTTCAGGATCGGCTCCTCGCCGAGGTAGAAGCGGATCATCTCGGGCACGTACGGGTACATCGACTTGTCGTCGGCGACTCCCGTGCCGATCGCGTTGGCGAGGGTGACCCGCCCCGCGCGATACGCGGACAGCAGCCCGGGGACGCCGAGCATCGAGTCGGGGCGGAAGGCGAGGGGATCGAGGAAGTCGTCGTCGATCCGGCGGTAGATCACGTCGACCTTCTGCGGTCCCTGCGTCGTGCGCATGAAGACCGTGTTGTTGAGCACGAAGAGGTCGGCACCCTCCACCAGCTCGATGCCCATCTGCTGGGCGAGGAACGCGTGCTCGAAGTACGCGCTGTTGTAGTGGCCCGGGGTGAGGAGGACGATCGTCGGGTTCTCGCGCGTGGCCATGCCGCGAAGCGTCTCCAGCAGGAGGTCCGGATAATGGTCGACGGGGCGGATGCCCTGCTGCGCGAAGAGCTCCGGAAAGAGCCGCATCATCATCTTGCGGTTTTCCAGCATGTACGAGACGCCCGAGGGCGTGCGCAGGTTGTCCTCGAGCACGTAGTACTCGCCGTCGGAGTGGCGCACGATGTCGACGCCGGCCACATGCGCGTACACGCCGCCGGGCACGTCGACGCCGATCATCTCGCGGCGGAACTGGGGATTCTGGTTAACCTGCTCGGCGGGGATCTTGCCGGCCGCGATGATCTCCTGGGCGTGGTAGATGTCGTGCAGGAAGCGGTTCAGCGCTGTCACGCGCTGGCGAAGCCCACGCGCGAGGATGTCCCACTGGCGCGCGGGAATCACGTGCGGGACGATGTCGAAGGGAATCAGCCGCTCGGTGCCGGAGGCCTCGCCGTAGACTGCGAAGGTGATCCCCACCCGGTGGAAGAGGAGGTCGGCGGCGTTGCGGTTCTGCGCGATGCGCGACTGCGGCGTCTCGGCGAGCCAGTCGGCAAAGGCGGAGTAATGCGGGCGGACGGCACGGTCCGCGTCGAACATCTCGTTGTAGAGATGGCCTTGGGTCTGAGTCTGGGTCTGCGGCATGAGGAGCCACAGGATAGCAAGAAGGAAGCCAGAAAAGCCGGCCCCCGGACAAGTCCGGGGGCCGACAAGGACCGCGTCGGATCGACTAGGGCCGCGCCGCCACCAGTCGACCGATGACGCGGGAAATGAATCGGGACACCCGCGAGGCGCGCTGTCCCCACAGCGCGGTCTCGGGCAACTCCGCGGGCAGCGCCTCCACCGGGGCGAAGCTCACGAATTTCACGCGGACCATGCACCGTGCACGGGCGTCGCACCGATCGGAGGCGGGGCGGTTGGCGAGGGCGGGGGCGAGGTCCATGAACGTATGGTCTCCCGCGAGGCCCCTGGGGCGCTGTGTCGGATTCGCGCATGGACATGTCGAATTTTCAGCAAGTAGAATGAAATCAAGGTCACAACCCCATGCTCAGCCCCTCCGCAGCCGCCGCCGACCTCGCCCCTTTCGAGGGTGAGCTTCGCTCCACCTTCGGTGCGCCCCATGCCGAGCTGCCGGTGCGCGCGCTGCAGTTCGGGCGCGGCGCGTCGCAGGCCTCGTCGCGCCCCGATTCGCTGGAGCGCGCGGTCGCGGTCGCCCGTCTTCTCCTGGTGCAGGGGGCCGACCCCGAGACCATCGCCGCGGCGCTGATCAGCCAGTCGATCCCGGAGCGCGAGCTCGACATGGAGGCCGTGCAGGCGGCGTTCGGCGTCGAGCTGACCTCGCTCCTGCGCGGCATCGCGCGCGCCGGGCGCATCGAATCCCTGAACGCGAGCGGGGTCGACCTCGAGCAGCTGAGGAAGATGCTCCTCGCGATTGCCGAGGATGTGCGCGTCGTCCTCATCAAGCTCGCCGAGCGCGTGGTCTACCTGCGCTCGATCACAAAGGCGGACGATGACGTGCGCCGCGCCGCGGGCCGCCAGACGCTCGAGCTCTTCGCGCCGCTCGCCAACCGGCTCGGCGTCTCCGAGGTGAAGTGGGAGCTCGAGGACTTTTCCTTCCGCTACACGGAGCCCGAGCTCTACCGCAAGATCGCCGAGCTTCTCGACGAGAAGAGGAACGACCGCGAAGCCTACATCCAGCGCGTGATCGCGAAGATCTCGACCGAGCTCGAGGGCGTCGGCA
>JBDTXQ010000463.1:0-2728 GCA_040006115.1 Usitatibacter sp. | reverse complement strand
CTATGCGATTTCCGAGCGCAGGGTGGTGCCTCTCGCCTGGCGCCGCAATGCCGGCAGGCGCGCCGCAGCCGATGCCGAGGCCTCGCAGTTTCCTGCGTGGATTCATCCCGAGCTCGAACGAAAGCTGCGCTTGCGCGAGCGCTGGCACGATGCCCAGGCCGGCGAAGTCCAAAGCGATCCGATCCGGCCGCACGCGCGGCGAATCTTCCGCTACCTCGCGCGCCAGTCGAATTTCTTCGAGCGCTACGACGCCGGCGTCACGCGCATGCCACTCGAATACCGCCATCCGCTGCTCGACCTGCGGCTGGTCGAGTACTGCCTTTCCCTGCCGCCCCAACCCTGGTGCGTGAAGAAGTGGATCCTGCGCGCCGCCATGCGTGACTTGCTGCCTGACAAGATCCGCCTGCGTCCGAAGACCGCCCTCGCTGGCTATTCCGGCATGAAGATGCTCGAACGGCCCGAAGCGCAATGGATCGACCGCTTCGAGGCGACGCCGGGGTTGCGAACCTATGTCGAAAGGCAGAGCATTCCGAAGATCGGGGCGAGCATGGACCCCGACCGCACCTGGCGCGACTTGCGCCCGCTCACGCTGAATTTCTGGCTGCAGAACCTCGTTCACCCGCCCCAAAACCACACCAGGCCCAACCCATGAACGCTCCTAAACGCGACATCCCTCAAATCCCGACACGGCGCAAACCGTACAGGACGCCTTCTCTCGTCTGCTACGGCGCCATCCGCACCATCACCGCGAACATCGGCGCCATGACGCTAGCCGACAACGGCACCACACCGAAGGTCAAGACCGCGTAGCCGGGATGTCTTTCTCATGCTCCGTCTACGGCCTGGGCCTGCGGGTGAACGTGCCGATTGCCGGCCTCGCGGGGCTGGCCTCGCCGCCCGGGATCGACGTGCGCATGTCGCTGGGCCCCGCGCCGGAATGCGTGAGCTCCATCGCGGCAAACGAATGGCGTGAGTACTACGCGAGTCCTGAGCTCGATGAGCACGGCGAGCCGCAGGTCACTGTGCATCGAGCGCGCGACGACACCCGCTTTCGAATCTCGTACCTCGACGGCACGGTCATCTTCGTCGACGCGGCGGGACGCGAAGTCTGGGCGACGATGCCGGAGGGCGCCACCGTCGAGGACACCGCAACCTACTTGCTCGGCCCCACGCTCGGCTTCGTGCTGCGCCTGCGCGGTATCACATGCCTTCATGCAAGCGCGGTCGCGATCGATGGCCGGGCCGTCGCACTTGCGGGCCCCTCCGGCACGGGCAAGTCGTCGACCGCCGCTGCCTTCGCACGCCTCGGCTACCCGGTGCTCACCGACGATGTCGCGGCGATCCGCGACGAGAGCGATCGTTTCGTGGTCGAGCCGGCCTATCCCCGAGTCCGCCTATGGCCGCAATCGGTGGAATCGATGTTCGGCTCGACGGAGGCCCTGCCGCGCATCACGCCGAGCTGGGACAAGCGCTTCCTCGACCTGCGCGGCGATGGCTATCGCTTCCAGCGCGAGCCGCTGCCACTGGGCGCGGTGTATCTCCTCGCCGACCGGGATTCGAATCCGCCGCGCATCGAGGCGGTGAGCGCTCGCGAGGGCCTGATGACGTTGGTATCGGATACCTACGTCACGTACCTGCTCGAGCGAGCACTGCGCGCGCGGGAGTTCGACGTCCTGGGGCGGCTCGTGCAGGCCGTGCCGGTGCGCCGCGCGGTGCCCAGCGCGGATTTCTCCCGCATCGACGAGCTGTGCGAGGCGATTGTCGACGATTTCCGCCGCCTTCTTCCGCACGCGGCCGGCTAGGGCGTCGCGGTGTACAGCATCGACGGCTACGGCGAGATGATCGCCGACGATGCCCGTACCGCGGCCTACGTCCGCGCCTTGCGCGACGCAGTGAAACCGGGCTGCGTGGTCCTCGACATCGGCACCGGCACCGGCTTCTTCGCCATCCTCGCGTGCAAGCTGGGCGCGCGGCGCGTCTATGCGATCGAATCCAGCGACGTGATCGACGTCGCGAAGCAGATCGCCGCGGACAATCGCTGCGCCGGCGCGATCGAGTTCATCCACCGCATGTCGACGGGCGTGAGCTTGCCGGAGCCGGTGGACGTGATCGTGTCCGACCTGCACGGCATCCTGCCGCTCTTCCAGGGCCACCTGCCATCGATCATCGACGCGCGCGAGCGCTTCCTCAAGCCGGGCGGGACGATGATCCCGGCGCGCGAGACGTTGTGGGTCGCGTGCGTCGCGGCCCCCGACCTGCACCGCTACGTGACCAAGCCCTGGACCGAGAACGATTACGGCCTCGACATGCGCGCGGCGCGCGAGCTCCAGGCGAATCAATGGCGCCGCGCCCGCGTGGAGGCCGGGCAGATGCTCACGGCGCCGCTATGCTGGGCCGCGATCGACTACGCCACCGTCGACTCCGCCAACTTCAGCGCGCGCGTGGCCCTCTCCGCGACGCGCGCGGGCACCGCCCACGGATTTTGCTTGTGGTTCGATGCCGAGCTTGGGCCGGGGGTCCAACTCTCGAACTCGCCTGCCATGCCCGAGCTTCTCTATGCAAGCGCGTTCTTCCCATGGCCGGAAGCCGTCGCGCTTGAGCCGGGCGCAACCGTGACGCTCGACTTGAACGCGCAGCTCATTAGCGGCGAATACCTGTGGACCTGGGAGACGCAGGTGGCTCATGCGGATGCCGGCCACGCGCCGGCGCGTTTCCGACAGTCCGATTT
>JBDTXQ010000462.1:0-2730 GCA_040006115.1 Usitatibacter sp. | reverse complement strand
GCCGGTGAAGCGCGCGAGGCGATCGACGAAATCGCGGCTCTCGGCGTGGGCATCGCGATCGACGATTTCGGCACCGGCTACTCCGGGCTCGCGTACCTGAAGCGCCTGCCGATCGACACCGTGAAGATCGACCAGTCCTTCGTCCGCGACCTCACCATCGACCCCGACGACAAGGCGATCGTCACCGCCATCGTCGCGATGGCGAAGAGCCTGGGCGTGGAGGTGGTCGCAGAGGGCGTCGAGACCGAGGAGCAACTCGAGGAGCTGAAGCGCCTGGGCTGCACGCGCGCCCAAGGCTTCCTCCTCGCGCGACCCATGACCGCCGCGGGCGTCACCCGCATCCTCGCGCGCCTCGCCACTCCCACCGCCGCCGACTAAAAAGTCGTGTCAGGTACGATTTTTTAACGTTGTACCTGACACGACTTTTAAGTTACTGATAATTCGAGGCAATGCTCTTCAGGTCTTCGGCGAAGACGCTCTTCGCCTGGGTCTGGCGCAGGGTCGCGACGAACTTGGTCTTGACCGCGTCGTTGCCGGGCCAGACGGTCTCGAGCCAGTTCATGCCTGCCGCGCCGTGGCCGGTGTACGCATAACGGTTGATCTCGGCGGAAACCGCGGCGAGCACGCCGTTCTCGAAGTAGTCCTCCCATTTCAGCTTGTCGGCCGAGCGGTGCGACTTGATCGAAGCGAGGCGCGCCTTCATCTCCTGCGTGCGTGCCTGCCGCCGGCTGCTGGTGTACTCCGCGCAGCGCTCCTTCAGCCACGGGTTGGCGGCTGCGAGCGGCTGCGAGCAAACCGGCGGCGGCTGGCCCGGCAGTCGCGACTGCATCATGTCCTGGGCGAACTGCAGGCGGCCCTTGGATCCGACTTCGAGGATGAGGAGCGGGAAATACGAATTGGCGTATGGCGCGAACGCATTCGCCGAGGAGTCGTCCGCGGACACCATCACCGCGGCCTTGCGCCCGGGCACGTCGACGAAATCGCCACCGCCCATGCTGCCCGCCTGGTACACGCCCAGGCGCTTCACCTGCGGCTTCAGCTGGTAGAGGTGATGCGTCGTGCAGCACGTGGCCCCGCCCGTATTGGTGGAGAAGTGCACGTCGGGATGGCCATTGCCGTCGAGGTCGCGGCCGATCGAGAGGATCGCCCACTTCGAGCCGGGCTCCGATTCCTTGGGGCTCGACTGCCACATGGGCTTGCCCTGCCTGAAGATGACGGCGCGCTGCTCGCCGCCCGCCTTCGCCTTCGCCACAACCGCCTCGTACTCCTGGAAGGACTTCGAATCCACGGCGTCGAGATTTTCCTTCTCGAGCCACGCCTTCGAATCCTGCGCCACGGCGGGCAACCACGCCGCAAGCAACGCCAAGCACGCCGCCCCGGACCACCTTCGCGAAACAACCATCACCAACCTCCCACCGAACACTGCATGCGATCCGCTTAAATTAACACGGGGCCGGCGAACGCCGCGTGAGGTGTGGGATTATGCCCCCATGAACGCCGGACCCCTCGACCTTTGCTATCCCGACCCGGCGGTGGAGATCCTCGACCCGCGCTTCGAGCGCCTGCGCGTGAAGAGCGCGAGCGTGGAGCGCCTCGCGGACGGCTGCCGCTGGTGCGAGGGCCCGGTGTGGTTCGGTGCCCTGCGCACCCTCGTGTGGAGCGACATTCCCAACGACCGCATGATGCGCTGGGACGAGGAAAGCGGCGCCATCGGGGTGTTCCGCAGGCCCTCCGGCTACGCGAACGGCAACACGCTCGACCGCGAAGGCCGCCTCGTCACGTGCGAGCACGGCGCGCGGCGCGTGACGCGCACGGAGCACAACGGCGCCATCACCGTCCTCGCAGCGGCCTTCGACGGAAAGCGCTTGAATTCCCCGAACGACGTCGTGGTCAAGAGCGACGGCTCGATCTGGTTCACCGACCCGACCTTCGGGATCCTCTCCGACTACGAGGGCCACAAGGCCGAGCCGGAGCTCGCCACCAACGTCTACCGCATCGATGCGCCGAGCGGCGCGCTCACGGTCGTCGCCGCCGGCATCGCCAATCCGAACGGCCTCGCGTTCTCTCCCGACGAGAAGATCCTCTACATCGTCGAATGTGGCGTTCCACCGCGCTTGATCCATGCGTTCGAGGTGACCGGCGGCGGCGCACGACTCGGCGCCTCGCGCGTCTTGATCGACGCGGGGCCGGGCACGCCCGACGGCTTCCGCGTGGACGTGGAAGGCAATCTCTGGTGCGGCTGGGGCATGGGCTCGCCCGAGCTCGACGGCGTGCGCGTCTTCTCCCCGGCGGGCGAGCCGCTCGGGCACATCCACCTGCCGGAGCGCTGCGCCAACGTCTGCTTCGGCGGGCTCAAGCGCAATCGCCTCTTCATGGCGGCAAGCCACGGCCTCTATGCGCTCTACGTGAATGCGCGCGGCATTTGACACCCCTGCCGGCGCACGCCATCTCCCGTGACGTCGGTAATATGGCCCCCGCGCGCGTGTGATTTCCTGCACAGACACGATTTGCGGTTTGGCGAGACACTCGGGAGAACCGCAAAACGTGGGTGCAGCTTCATGGACGATCAGCAACGCAGGGCGCTGGAAGACGAGATCGAGCACCACCGGGCGCGCATAGGGGAGCTCCTCGCCACGCTCCACGACCTCGAGGACAACCTGAAGCACGTCCTCGACGCGCCGCCCGAGCTCGCCCACAAGGCCGAGATGCTGCGTCTCGAGCTGAAGGGCC
>JBDTXQ010000461.1:0-2735 GCA_040006115.1 Usitatibacter sp. | reverse complement strand
ACCTGCGGGCTGGTGATGTAGAGCGCGAACACCAGCACCGAAAGATAGCCGCTAGCGGTGCCGAGCATTCCGAGGAGCGCGCCGTCCCCGGCGACATAGCCGCGCCCGCCCACGCGCACCTCTTCACGCGAGGCGACGTTGGCGACCTCGACGTAGCGCTTGGCGAGCGCGAGCGACAGGAACGCGAAGAGCGAGAAGGCGAGGAGCCATTGCGACACGGGCACCTCGATCGCCGCGGCGCCGGCGAGGATGCGTAGCGTGTAGAGGCCGGCGAGGACGAACACGTCCACCAGCGCGGCGCGCTTCAACGCGAGGGAATAGGCGAGGTTCGACACGAGGTACACGGCGAGGAGCGCGCCGAATTCCCACGGCAGCAGCGTCGCGGTAGCCGCAGCGGCGGCGAGGAGGATCGGCACTAGGGCGAGCGCCGCCGCGATGGACAGATCGCCGGAGGCGATCGCGCGCGATCGCTTGGTGGGATGGCGCCGGTCGTCCTGCAGGTCCGAGAGGTCGTTGGCGAGGTAGACCGCGGATGCGGCTAGCGAGAACGCGACGAAGGCGAGCGCGGCCGCCGCGATGGAAGGCGCATGGAGGTAGACGTGCGCGGTGAGAAGGGGCACGAACACCAGCAGGTTCTTCGCCCACTGGTACGCGCGCACGCCCTTTACGATCGCAGTCAGCGGGCGCGACACGCGCTCGATGGCGTGCACGGGCTTGCCGAGGCGCGCGAGGCGCGCCCCGATCGCGGCATTCGACCCCACGACGTAGGCCTCGCGCGCGTGCTGCCACACAGGGACGTCGTGCCGGTCGCCGCCCACGTAGTCGAAGCCCGCCTCGCCGTAGCGCTCCACGAGCGCGTGCGCTTTCGCCTCGCGCTTGAGGTTGGTGGCGCCGTCGCTCGCCATCACGGCGTCGAAGAGGCCGAGGTGCGCCGCGATGCGCCGGGCCATCGACTCGTCGGCGGCGGTCGCGAGCACGAGCGTGCGGCCCGCGGCGCGGGCGCGGGCGAGCTCGGCCAGCACGCCCTCATCGTAGGGAAGCACGGCCACGTCGATGTCGGCGCGCCGCGCGAGCTCGCTCTTCAGGCGCGGGCGACCGCGCGCGAGCCAGAAGGGGATCGCCAGCACGAGCCACGGCGCGCGTTTCAGCGCCGCGACGAGCGACTCCATTAACATGTCCGACTTCACCAGCGTCGCGTCGAGGTCGACGGCGAGCGGCACGCCGGGTGCATCGCGCGCGGCCGGCGCCGGCGAAATCACGGAAGGATCGCGAGCTTGATTCTGCATGAAGCGGGTCGCCACAGATTGCGCGCGGCCATCATATCAGTCGTCCTCGCGATCGGCGCCTATGCCGCGCTCGCGTTCTGGAACGACGCAGCGAAGTTCGCCGAAGCGGTGCGGCGCATCGGTTGGGCGCAGGGCGCCCTGCTCCTCGCGCTCTCGCTCGCCAACTACGCGTTGCGCTCGGTGCGCTGGCGCTTCTTCCTCGCGCGCCTCGGCCACGCGCTCCCCTGGAGGCGCTGCGCGGTCAACTACGTGACCGGCTTCGCGCTCACCACGACGCCGGGCAAGGCGGGCGAGGCAATCCGCTCGATGCTGCTGAAGCGCGAGTTCGCGGTGCCGCTCACCGATTCGCTCGCCGCGTTCTTCGCGGAGCGCTTCTCCGACGTGCTGGCGCTGGCGCTGCTCTCGGCGCTGGCGCTTGCCTACCTTCCGCACGGTCCCGTGGTCGCCGCGGTGGCCGTGGCCTTCGTGGCGCTCGCGCTGTGGATGGCCGCATCGGACGCTCGCACCGCGACGCTCGCCCATGGGATCGCGAAAATACTGCCGCATCGCTTCGCGGCGCCGTTCGGCTCGCTGGTCGGGCAGGCGGGGCGGCTCACCCGCGGCGCGTCGCTTGCGGGCGGGTTCGCGCTATCGCTCGCCGCGTGGGCCGCGGAGGGCTACGCGCTATACCTGATCACGTCGTCGATGGGATCTCAGGCCGGCGTCGCGGCGGCGATCGGCGTGTACTCGATCGCGCTCGTGGGCGGCGCGCTCTTCTTCCTGCCCGGGGGACTCGGCAGCACCGAGGCATTCATGTTCGTGCTGCTGATGCAAATGGGGCTCGATCCGGTGGCCGCGGGCGCGGCGACGGTGGTCTCGAGGGTGACGACGCTGTGGTTCGCCGTGCTGCTGGGTTGGCTCGCACTAGCGCTCGCAAACAGAAAAGTGGTGTCAGGTGCGAATTTTCGCTGACGGAGTCTCTCCTCGAAAAGTCGTACCTGACACCACTTTTCTTCCCGGCTACTTGATGTTGACCCAGGTCGCCTGCAGCCAGTTGTCGGCGCGGTGGATCACGCTCACGTTCGAGCGCGACGCCCACGGGATCACCTGCAGGTGCAGCGGGATCATGAACACGTTGTCGTGGAAATACTGCATCGCCTTGTTGATCGTTGCCTGGCGGTGCTTGGCGTCGGTGTCACCCTTGGCCTCGTCGATCATCGCGTCTAATTTCTCGTCCTTGTAGTTGCCCCAGTTGTAGTCGCCGTCGCCCTTGTCGTTGCGCGAGTGCAGTACCGGCTGCAGCGTGAAGATCGCGTCGGTGGTGGCGCCTCCCCAGCCGAGCATGCAGAAGCTCACCTCCATTCGCTGCGCCTTCGGGAAGTACTGGGCGCGCGGGATGGCGTTCACCTTGATGGTGACCCCGACTTTAGCGAGCATCCCCGCCACCGCGACGCAGATCTTCTCGTCGTT
>JBDTXQ010000460.1:0-2737 GCA_040006115.1 Usitatibacter sp. | reverse complement strand
ACGAACGCGTAGGTGAAGAAGGTGAGCGTGATGGCGCCTGCGGTGAGGCGCGAGAAGACGGTCGAGGCGTTGGCCGCGATCATGAGGCCGCGCCCGATAATCAGCATGTAGAGCACGATCAGCACGATGTTGCCCGCGAGGCCGAACTCCTCGCCGAACACCGCGAGGATGAAGTCCGTGGAGCGCTCCGGAACGAAGTCGAGCTGCGCCTGCGTGCCGTTCAGCCACCCCTTGCCGAGGATCCCGCCCGAGCCGATCGCGATGGTCGACTGGATGATGTGGTATCCCGCGCCGAGGGGGTCCTGCATGGGATCGAGGAGCGTGAGGATCCTCTTCCTCTGGTAGTCATGCATCATCGGCCAGAGGAACGGGAGCGTCACCGCCGCAGTCACCGCGAGGGATGTGATCACCTTCCACGACAGGCCCGCGAGGAAGATCACGAAGAAGCCCGAGGCGAAGATGAGCAGCGCCGTCCCCAGGTCGGGCTGGCGCACGATGAGGCCCACGGGGAGCGCCAGCACCACCGCGGCGATCGCGAAGTCGAGCATGCGCAGCCCCTCCTCGCGTCGATGGAAGTACCAGGCGAGCACCAGCGGCACGCCGATCTTCATGATCTCGGAGGGCTGCACCACGGTCACGCCGAGGTTCAACCAGCGCCGCGCGCCGTTCCTCACCTCGCCGAAGAGCGCCACGCCGATGAGGAGCGCGAGCCCCGCGAGGTATACCGGCAGCGCGAGGCGCATCAGCATCTGGGGCTGGATCTGCGCGAAGAGCCACAGGGCGAAGATCGCGAGGGCGAGGTTCCTTCCCTGGCCCACGGCACGGTCGAAGGACGAGCCGCCCGACGCCGAATAGACCACCGTGAGGCCCAGGGCGAGGGTGAGCGCGAGCGCGGCCATCAACGGGCCGTCGATGCGCCGCGTGAGGATGTCGAAGATTCGGCTAATCATGCTCTTCGTCGTCGGAGCCCGGGTCGAGGGGCTTGGGCAGGGCCTTCCTGCCGAGGAGGTAGTAGTCGAAGACCTGGCGGGCGATCGGCCCCGCGGTCGAGCCGCCGTGCTTGCCGTTCTCCACGAGGATCGCCAGTGCGATCTTGGGATCGTTGGCGGGCGCGAAGGCGATGAGGAGCGCGTGGTCCCAGTGCTCCTGCTTCAGGCGCTTCTCGTCGTATTTCTCGCCCTGCTTCATGCCCACCACCTGCGCGGTGCCGGTCTTGGCGGCGATCGCGTAGGCGGCGCCCGCCCCCGCCGCCGACATGGTGCCGCCGGGGCGCGTCACGTCGACCATCGCGGCGCGAATGAGCGCGATGTGCTGAGGATTCGCGGCCACCGCGTCCCTCGAGAGGGACGGACCCAGCTCGCGCGTCTCCTGCGTCTTCGAGTCCTGCACCGCTTTCAGCAGCCGTGGATGCACCACCACGCCGTTGTTGGCGATGGTCGCGGTGGCGGCGGCGAGCTGCAGCGGCGTGGCGAGCATGTAGCCCTGCCCGATGCCCACGCTCACCGTGTCGCCCGCGTACCACTTCTGCTTGAAGCGCTTCTGCTTCCATTCCTGCGAAGGCGCGAGGCCGGCGAGCTCGCCGTCGATGTCGATGCCGGTGGGTGCCCCAAAGCCGAAGCCCGAGAGGAAGCGGTGGATCGAGTCGATGCCGAGCTCGGTGGCGAGGCCGTAGTAATAGGTGTCGCACGAGATCACGATCGACTTGTGCATGTTGACCATGCCGTGGCCTTCCTTCTTCCAGTCGCGGTAGCGGTGCGGCACGCCCGCGAGCGCGAAGTAGCCGGGGTCGGAGATGGTGAACTCCGGCGAGCGCTTCTTGTACTCGAGGGCGGCCAGCGCCATGAACGGCTTGATGGTCGAGCCCGGCGGGTACTGGCCGCGCAGCGCGCGGTTGTTGAGCGGCTTGTCGGGGGAGTTGTTGAGCGCGTCCCAGTTCTGCGGGTCGATGCCGTCGACGAAGAGGTTCGGGTCGAATCCCGGCCGCGACACGAGCGCCAGCACTTCCCCCGTCTTCGGGTCGATCGCCACCAGCGCGCCCTTGTAGTCCTGGAACGCGTCCTCGGCGATCTTCTGCAGCTTGAGGTCGAGCGTCACCACGAGGTTGTTGCCCGAAAGGGGCTCGCTCCTCGAAAGCGCGCGGATCGCGCGGCCGCCCGCGTCGATCTCGACCTGTTCCGAGCCGGTCACCCCGTGCAGCTCCTTCTCGTAGGCGCCCTCGATGCCGAGCTTGCCGATGTGATCGGTGCCCTTGTAGTTGGCGGTGAGCGCCTGGACCTCGATTCGCTTGACGTCGGCGTCGTTGATGCGTCCGATGTAGCCGATCGCGTGCGAGGCGAGCTCTCCCTGCGGGTACGAGCGGAAGAGCCGCGCCTTGATCTCGAAACCCGGGAAGCGGAAGCGGTTCACCGCGAAACGCGCGACTTCCTCCTCGGTCAAGCGCGTGCGGATCGGCAGGCTCTCGAAGTTCTTGCTCTCCTCCTGGAGCTTCTTGAAGCGCCGGCGGTCGCGCGGCGCGATGTCGATGAGGGAGGCGAGCTCGTCGATGGCGCGCTCCACGTTGGCCACCTTGCTCGGCGTGATCTCGAGCGTGTACGCGGAGTAGTTGGCGGCGAGCACCGCGCCGTTCCTGTCGAGGATGAGCCCGCGATTGGGCACCACGGGCACCACCGAGATCCGGTTCTGCTCGGCGAGCGTGTGGTAGTACTCGCGCTGCACCACCTGCAGCCAGCTGAAGCGC
>JBDTXQ010000459.1:0-2746 GCA_040006115.1 Usitatibacter sp. | reverse complement strand
CTTCAGCTTGCCGCTCACCGTGGGCGCGCTCCAGGGCTCGGCGGTCTTCAGCTTGGCGATCACGTCGCGCAGCACCTCGCGCCCCGCGGCATTCAGGTGCTCTACCGCCACGGGATCCGTCGGATGCGAAGGGGTGGCCATGGTGGCGAGGAACGACTCGTGGTCGGCAAGCGTCTGGAACTTGGCGCGCCCCACGGCGGTCATCGCGAGCGGATCCATCTGCGCCGAGATCGCCTTGAAAAGCTCGGGCTTGTCGCGCTGCAGGCGCGCCACCAGGTCCGCGTCGGAGACCTTCTTCAGGTACTCGGCATTCAGCCACTTAAGTTTCTCCGGATCCCAACGCGCCGGCGACTTGCTCACGTGCGCGAGGTCGAACCATTCCACCAGTTGCTCGCGCGAGAATATCTCCTCGTCGCCGTGCGACCAGCCGAGCCGCGCGAGGTAATTCACCATCGCGTCGGGGAGGAACCCGTCGTCCCGGTACTGCATGACGTTCACCGCGCCGTGGCGCTTCGAGAGCCGCTGGCCGTCGGCGCCGAGGATCATCGGCACGTGGCCGAAGAGCGGGAGCTCGGCGCCGAGCGCCTTGTACAGGTTGATCTGCCGCGGCGTGTTGTTCACGTGGTCGTCGCCGCGGATCACGTGGGTGATCGCCATGTCGAGGTCGTCCACCACGACGCCGAAGTTGTACGTGGGCACGCCGTCGGCGCGCAGCAGCACGAGGTCGTCGAGCTCGCCGTCGGCGACGGTGATGGCGCCTTTCACGAGATCGTCCCAGGTGACATCGCCCTCGAGTGGGTTCTTGAAGCGCAGCACCGGGGCGCGCCCCGCGGGTGGCGTCTCCTTCGAATCCCTCCAGCGCCGGTCGTAGCGCGGCTTTTCGCCGCGCGCGACCTGCGCCTCGCGCATCGCGTCGAGCTCCTCCTTGGAGCAGTAGTCCCAATAAGCGTGGCCCGTGGCGAGCATGCGATCGGCGACCTCGCGATAGCGCGTGAGGCGCTGCATCTGGAAGAACGGGCCTTCGTTGTAGTCGAGCCCGAGCCATTGCATCGCGTCAAAGATCGCCTGCACCGACTGCTGCGTCGAGCGCTCGAGGTCGGTGTCCTCGATGCGCAGCACGAAGGCGCCGCCGTGGCGCTTCGCGTACGCCCAGTTGAAGAGCGCGGTGCGCGCGCCGCCGAGGTGGAGGTAGCCCGTAGGGCTGGGAGCGAAGCGGGTGCGCATCAAGCGCGGATCATTTGTAAATGCAGGCGGGAAAGGCGGCAAGGAGCAAGTTTACTATGGAGATGGCGAGGGAACGTTTGACCCCCAAGCCTCCCGCATGAGAAAATTTCATTCTCCCAGCGCCCTTGCGGTGCACGGGTCGTTAGCTCAGCGGTAGAGCACTGCCTTCACACGGCAGGGGCCACTGGTTCGATCCCAGTACGACCCACCAAATGCCCTTCGGCACAAATCGACTGCGGTCGAAGCCCCACAGGGCGAAGGTATTGCGGAAGCCCACTCCTCGCGTTATCGAGCGACCGACTCATCCCTGCGCCGCGTGCGCCGCTCGAGCCGGTAGCGCGTGGCGAGTTCCGAAGCCACCATGTTGATGAGGTGGTGGCACCCATCCGGGCATTCGTGCGGCGGATCGATCGCCCAGTTGGACGCGCTGGGGTCGGCAGGATCGCGCCAACGGGGCGCCGAGATCGTGCATTGGGGGTGGTTCGCGCTGCGGATCGTGCGGTACTCGATCTGCAGGATGGCGCCCAGCTTCGCGGGGGATACGGGCCGGCGTGCGTTGAGCACCTGGGATGACGCCGCAGGTCCGGACTGGGAGGAAGTTCGCATGCCTTCATTTTCCCCGAGCCACATGAAGGAACCGCTTGTGGCGCGCGAGCTACGATGCCCCGTCCGGCCTATCTAGCCGGCTTCCACCCGTTGCATTCGCACTCCAGCGCGGTGCGTTCGACCTCCCCCGCTTCCTCCCGGAGAACCGGCGACTGGATGAGGCAGGTGCCGTAAATCCCGCTCCAGAAGACTTTCGCGACCGGGCCCGGGACCCACTGGATGCGCCCGCTCGGTTCGCGCACGGGCGCCCAACCACGCTCCGGCTGCCAGTCGCGCGCCTTGCACGGCATCTGCGTCACGCCGTACTTGTAGGGCATCGACATCGCCGAAAGCACCTGCGCGTTCATGTACTGCGAATCGAGCTCCACCATGGCCGCCTTCTGCGGCGCGTCGATGTCGATGGCCTCCCGGTTCGCGGGCGCGGCGTTCAGCGCAAAGACCATCACGAGGACCAGCGGATCCATCCGATCACTATGTCACAACCGGCCCCTACCTGCGTGCGTTGAAGCCACCGCCCTTTCCTACTCGATCAGGCGGTGCTTCATCGCGTAGTGGACCAGGTCCACGTTGGTGTTCAGGCCGAGCTTCTTCAGGATCCGGCCGCGATAGGTGCTCACCGTCGACGGGCTCAAGCGCATCTCCTCGGCGATCTGGTGCAGCGTCTTGCCGGAGGCGAGGAGCCACATCACGCGGTACTCGCGGTCCGAGAGGCGCTCGTGCGGCGGGCGCTCCTGCTCGGGCGTTAGACGCGAGGCGAGCTTCTCCGCGAGCGATGCGCTCACGTAGCGCCCGCCGGTCGCGGCCTTCTTCACCGCGGCCATGAGTTCTTCGCCCGCGGTCTCCTTGCTGATGTAGCCCGCGGCGCCCGCCTTCAGCGCGCGCATGCCGTGCGGATCCTCGGGATAGATGCTGAGGA
>JBDTXQ010000458.1:0-2751 GCA_040006115.1 Usitatibacter sp. | reverse complement strand
CATCGTGGTGCATTCGGCGACCAAGTTCCTCGGTGGCCATGGCACGACAATGGGCGGGGTCGTGGTCGAAAGCGGCACGTTTCCCTGGGACAACGGCAAGTTCCCGTCGATGACCGAGCCGTCGGTGGGCTATCACGGCGTGAAGTTCTACGAGACCTTCGGCGACTTCGGCTTCACCATGAAGGCGCGCATGGAGATCCTGCGCGTCTTCGGCCCGACGATTTCTCCCTTCAACGCCTGGATGCTGCTGCAGGGGATCGAGACGCTCCCAGTGCGCATGGACCGGCACTGCGCCAACGCGATGGCGGTCGCTCGCTTCCTGACGGTCCATCCGAAAGTCGCGTGGGTGAACTATCCAGGACTTCCCGAAAGTCCTTACCACGCGCTCGCGAACCGCTACATGCCGAAGGGCGCGGGATCGCTTCTCGCCTTCGGCATCAAGGGCGGATATGCGGCCGGCGTGAAGTTCATCGAGGCGCTCACTTTCGTGAGCCATCTCGCCAACATCGGCGACGCGAAGTCCCTGGTGATCCATCCGGCCTCCACGACGCACCGCCAGCTGAGCGAGGAGGAGCAGGCGAAGGCCGGCGTGCCGCCGGACATGGTGCGGCTTTCGATCGGGCTCGAGAGCGTGGACGACATCCTCTGGGACCTGGGGCGCGCGCTGCAAAGCGCCTGAGGCAGCCTCAGCGCGGGTCGGGATCCATCCGCGCGTTCATCTCCTTCGTCGCGACGTCGAGCATCACCGCCTCGATCCACGGCACGAAGGCGGACACGCGCGCGTAGGTTTCCCATTCGCCCGCGATCGACGAGAGGACGCCGGCGACGAAGATGCCCGCGGGACTTTCGACGAAGAGCGGCCCGCCGAGGTCGCCCTCGGTCGCCGTACCTTGCAGGTCCGACGCGTCGTCCAGGGGCTTCACGCGTAGCGCGAGCGTGCGCGGCTCGACGCGATCGACGGTGTTGATGGACGCCCTCTTCCTGCGATCGGCGCCTCCGTGGCCGACGATCGCCACCGCCTTGCCGCTCTCGTCATTGGCGCGATAGAGCAGGGTGGGCTCCACGCCGCGCACGCCCTTGCGGAGAAGAATGAGCCCCACGTCGTTCGCGCCCGCGCCCTTCCAGTCCGGGTGCAGGAAGAACGACTCGATCTCGTATTCGCCGTCGCCAACGCGGATCCGGGAAGCCCGCTGCGAGTCGCGCAGCGCTTTCGCGCGGTCGGCGGACGTGAGGATCCAGCGTGGCGCGATGAGGACGCCTTCCGCGCCCTGGGGCGCGTTCAACGCCACCGACGACGGATAGCGCGTCGCCAGCTCGAGGTATTCGGCGTCGTCACGGTCCGGGCGGATCTGGATGCAAAGGGCGGGCAGGGCGATGGCCGCGAGAATCGCGCTGGCGGATACGCCGAGCGCAAGCCGTGTGGGGAACGAAATCAGGGGGCGTCCTTTCATGAAATGCCGGGAACGACAAACGGGATTCGATGGTGGCATTCTGCTTCCTCGTCATGACCTTTGGCCAGCGCGGCGCGGCTAGTTGCGGGCCTCATTCGGAACCGGGTAGAATTCAAACGAGCGTTTGAATCGGGCGTTTCAAAAGGGGCACGAGAATGGCCGCAACCCGGCTTGCGAGAAAGAGCGTCGCGGTCGACGCGACTTCGGCGGACACCAAGACCCGCATCCTCGACGCCGCCGAGACGCTCTTCATGGAGCACGGCTTCGAGGCAACGAGCCTGAGGAGCCTTACCACCGCCGCGAGCGTGAACCTCGCCGCCGTCAACTACCATTTCGGCACCAAGGAAGAGCTCTTCCAGGCGGTCCTCACGCGGCGCCTCGATCCGATGAACCAGGAGAGGATCGAGCTCCTCGAGAGGCTCGAGCGCGACACGGGCGGCAAGCCCATGTCGTGCGAGAAGATCCTCTTCACGATGCTGATCCCGGCATTGCGCCTTGCGCGCGACGAAAAGCGCGGCGGCAAGAACTTCCTGCGCCTCCTCGGTCGCGCCTACGCTGACCCGGCGCCGTTCATTCGCCATTTCCTCTCCGCGCAGTACGCCGAGATGATCGGGCGCTACAAGGAAGCATTCCTGAAGGCGCTGCCGCACCTCTCCCGCCAGGAGCTCACGTGGCGCCTGCACTTCGTCATGGGCGCGCTTTCCTACACCCTCGCCGGCACCGACGCGCTGAAGCTCTTCGCGCAGGTGACGGCAGCGGACAAGTACGACGACGAGCTGCTCCTGCAGCGGCTCGCCCCGTTCCTCGTGGCGGGGCTGAAGGCGCCGCCGCTCGCGCAATCACGCAAGCTCGAATTGGTCTCGGGAGATTGAGAAGGAGATGAACATGCATACGATGTTCCTGATCGCCGCCGCCCTCGGCGCCCTCGGCGTCGCCTGGGCGCTCGCCTACCACCGCGCGAACGCGCTCGCCTGGTCCCTCGGCATGGCCGCCGGCGTGGCGGCGCTCACCTATTTCACGGGCACGCCGCACGCGCTGCTCGTCATCCTCTGGATCGCGGTCGGCGTCTTCGCGGCGCTCTCCATCGTGAAGCCGCTTCGCCGCGCGCTGGTGAGCGGCCCGATCTTCGGCGTCTACAAGAAGATCCTTCCGCAGATCTCGCAGACCGAGCAGGAAGCGCTCGACGCGGGCAGCATCTGGTGGGACGCGGACCTCTTCACCGGCAAGCCCGACTGGGCGAAGCTTCTCGCCTATCCGGAGGCGAAGCTCTCCGCCGACGAGCGCGCCTTCATCGATGGCC
>JBDTXQ010000457.1:0-2760 GCA_040006115.1 Usitatibacter sp. | reverse complement strand
GGCGAGGGCGGCGAAAGCATGATCCCGATGCTCGACACCGTGATCGAGAACGCCGGCGCGAAGGGCGCCAAGGAAGTGGTGATCGGCATGGCGCACCGCGGGCGCCTGAACGTGCTCGTCAACACGCTCGGCAAGATCCCCGCGGACCTCTTCTCGGAGTTCGAGGGCAAGCACGCCAACGACTTGTCCTCGGGCGACGTGAAGTACCACCAGGGATTCTCTTCGGACATCAAGACCGCCGGCGGCGCGGTGCACCTCACGCTCGCCTTCAACCCTTCGCACCTCGAGATCGTGAACCCGGTGGTGGAGGGCTCGGTGCGCGCGCGCCAGCATCGCCGCCACGACCACACGGGCGACCAGGTACTGCCGCTCCTCATCCACGGCGACGCCGCCTTCGCGGGGCAGGGCGTCGTGATGGAGACGATGGCGCTGTCGCAAACGCGCGGCTACAAGACCGGCGGCACGGTGCACATCGTCGTCAACAACCAGATCGGCTTCACGACCTCCGACACTCGCGACGCGCGCTCGTCGCTCTATTGCACCGACATCGCCAAGATGATCGAGGCGCCGGTCTTCCACGTGAACGGCGACGATCCGGAAGCCTGCGTGTTCGTCTCGGCGATCGCCGAGGAGTACCGCCGCGCGTTCCACAAGGACGTGGTCGTGGACCTGGTGTGCTTCCGGCGCCTCGGGCACAACGAGCAGGACGAGCCGTTCGTGACCCAGCCGCTCATGTACAAGAAGATCGCGCAGCACCCGGGCACGCGCAAGCTCTACGCGGATCGCCTCGAGAAGGAAGGCGTGGTCAAGGCAGGATACGGCGACGAGCTGGTGACGAGCGTGCGCGCGGCACTCGACGCGGGCAAGGGCACCAACCCGAAGATTCTCTATGGGCTGAAGCCCGCGCTCGCCATCGACTGGGCCCCCTACATCGGCGTCGATTGGCGCCAGGCCGCGGAGACCGCGGTGGCGTTGCCGAGGCTGAAGGAGCTCGCCAAGCGCCTCACCGACATCCCCGCCAACTTCAAGCTGCATCCGTCGGTGGAGCGCCTCCTCGCCGCGCGCCGCGAGATGGGCGAGGGCAGGCAGCTGCTCGACTGGGGCATGGCGGAGAACCTCGCCTACGCCTCGCTGGTCGAGGAGGGGCACCCGGTGCGCCTCTCCGGGCAAGACGCCGGGCGCGGCACATTTGCCCACCGCCACGCGGTGCTGCACGACCAGAACCGCGAGAAGTGGGATGCGGGCGTCTACATCCCGCTGCAGAATGTGAAGGAGGGGCAGGGCAACTTCGTCGTGATCGACTCGCTCCTCTCCGAGGAAGCGGTGCTGGGCTTCGAGTACGGCTACTCCACCGCACAGCCCTACGAGCTCGTCATCTGGGAAGCCCAGTTCGGCGATTTCGTGAACGGCGCGCAAGTGGTGATCGACCAGTTCATCGCATCGGGAGAATCGAAGTGGGGCCGCATGTGCGGGCTCACGATGTATCTCCCCCACGGATTCGAGGGCCAGGGGCCGGAGCACTCGTCGGCGCGACTCGAGCGCTTCCTGCAGCTCTGCGCCGAGCACAACATCCAGGTGTGCGTGCCGTCCACCGCGGCGCAGTTCTTCCACATGATCCGCCGCCAGATCGAGCGGCCGATGAGGAAGCCGCTCATCGTGATGACGCCCAAGAGCCTGCTGCGCAAGAAGGAGGCCGCGTCGCCGCTCGCAGACCTCGCCGCGGGCGTCTTCCAGGTGATCATCCCGGAGACCGAGAAGCTGGCCGCGAAGAAGGTGAAGCGCGTGGTGTTCTGCGCGGGCAAGGTCTACTACGACATCGTCGCCGAGCGCGCCAAGCGCGCCGTCGAGGACGTGGCCGTCGTGAGGATCGAGCAGCTCTACCCCTTCCCGCACGAGGAGTTCCAGGTGCAGATCGACCTTTATCCCAACGCGAAGAGCCTCGTCTGGGCGCAGGAAGAGCCCGGCAACCAGGGCGCGTGGCACCGCATCCAGCACTACCTCGCGAACCACATGCGTCCCGACCAGGAGCTTTCGTACGCGGGGCGCGGCTCTTCGGCTTCGCCCGCGGTGGGTTACCTGCAGCTGCACAACGAGCAGCAAAAGGAGCTCGTCGACGCGGCGCTCAGTGGCAGTGCAGCTTCAAAGAAAGAAGCCGCTTAAAACATAAGGACACGACCATGCAGGTTGAAGTCAAGGTTCCCCAGCTTTCCGAATCGGTATCCGAGGCGACGCTCGTCGCCTGGCGCAAGAAGGCCGGCGAGCCGGTGAAGCGCGACGAGAACCTGATTGACGTCGAGACCGACAAGGTGGTGCTCGAGCTCCCTGCGCCGGCCGACGGCGTGCTGGTGAAAATCGTGAAGAACGACGGGGAGAGCGTGACGAGCGGCGAGCTGATCGCGCTGATCGACACGGAAGGCAAGGCGACCGCGACCGCCGCCCCGAAGCCTCCCGAAAAGGAGGCGACAGTCCCGGCGAAGGCGGGGGCCCCATCGCCCGACGCCTCCGCGCCGGCGGCATCTCCCTCCGCGGCGAAGATCGCGGCGGAGAAAGGCATCGACACCTCGGCGGTGGCGGGCACCGGGCGCGATGGCCGCGTCACGAAGGGCGATGTCCTCCAGGCGCCGTCTGGCGGCGCGGCGGCACCCGTCGCGGCCAAGCCCGTTCCGGCGCCGATCCCGCTGCCCTCGGGAAACCGCGCCGAACAGCGCGTCCCGATGTCGCGCCTGCGCCAGCGCATCGCCGAGCGCCTGGTGCAGTCGC
>JBDTXQ010000456.1:0-2763 GCA_040006115.1 Usitatibacter sp. | reverse complement strand
GCTTGAGGTACTTCTGGAACGTGTTGTTGCAGCCGATCGCGATGTGCGCGAAGCCGGGGCCTCCGTCCAGGAACCCGAGGCGCATGAAGTAGAACTTGGCGAAGCGCGCCAGCGGGCTCGCGAGGAGCCTCCAGTAGCTCGCGCGCACGCCCTGGTCGTAGAGGGCCTGCGCGTGCAGCGTGGTGTAGCGATTCTGCTTGACCATGTAGGTGGCGACGTCCTCGGCCGAATCATGCATGAGATCGCCGTCCAGGCGCCCGACCTCGGCGGTGGTGAGCACCGCCTCGTGCACCTCGTCGTTCGACCAGCTCGCGTGCGCGCGGTGGAAGAGGCGCACGGTCCAGTCCGGATAACCCTCCCCGTGCCCCAGCCAGCGGCCGAGGAAACGGTTCCTGCGCGCAACGCGATACGCGTGGTAGCGCCGGCTCGCGAACGCCGCGCGGATGGAGCGCGCCAGGCGCTCGCTCACGCGCTCGTCGGTGTCGAGGCACAGGACCCAGTCGTTGCGCGCGATCGACACCGCGTGCTGCTTCTGGCGGCCGAAGCCGAGCCACGCTTTCTGCTCGACGCGCGCGCCGTGGCGCTCGGCGACCGCGACCGTGTCGTCGCTGCTGCCCGAGTCGACCACCAGGATCTCGTCGGCGAACTGCGCGCTCGCGAGGCACGGGCCGATCTGCGCGCCGGCGTTCAGCGCGATGACGGCCACGGTGAGGGGAAGCTTTTCGGCGGGAATTCTCGCCACGGGGATCGGGACGCTTGCGAAGGAGCGCCATTTTACCCGTAGCCGGGGATTAGAATGCGGCCATGCCCGGCCCGCGCGTTCTCTTCGTGAAGCTCTCATCGCTGGGCGACATCATCCACCACCTGCCCGCGGTCACCGACCTCGCCGAGCAACGCCCGGGAGCGCGCATCGCATGGGCGGTCGAGGAGGCCTACGCCGACCTCGTGACGCTGCACCCCGCCGTGACCGAAGCGATCCCCGTGGGCCTGCGCGCGTTGCGGCGCGCCCCCTTCTCCCCGGCGCGCTGGTCGCGCGTGGCGCGCGCGCGCCGCGCGATGCGCGCACCCCATTGGGACTTCGTGGTCGACTCGCAGGGGCTCCTGAAGAGCGCGCTGGTGGCGCGCTTCGCGCGCGCGCCGGCCTTCGGCTTCGATTCGGGGAGCGCGCGCGAGCGATTCGCCGCGCGCTTCTACGACGTGAAGCTGCGCGTCGCCCGCGACCTGCACGCGGTCGAACGCAATCGCCGCCTGGTGGGCCAGGTGTTCGGCTACGCGCCGAGCGGCATGGCGCGGTACGGGTTGCTGCGCCCCGATGAGCCGCCCCCGTGGGCGCCCGCCGAGCGCTACGTGGTCATGCTCCACGCGGCGAGCCGGACGGCGAAGCGCTGGCCCGACGAGCGCTGGGTCGAGCTGGGCAAGCTCCTCGGCGCACAGGGCTACGCGGCGGTCTTTCCCGGGGGCACCGACAAGGAGCGGGCTCACGCGCAGCGCCTCGCCGCGCAGATCGCGGCCGCGGTTGCGGCGCCGGCCATGACCCTCGTCGAAGCGGCTGCGCTTCTCGGCCACGCCGCGGGGGTGGTGGGCGTGGACACGGGGCTCACCCACCTCGCGGTCGCGATGGGGGTGCCCACCGTGGGGATCTATTGCGCGACGGATCCGCGCCTCACGGGGCTGCACGGCGGGCCGGACGCGATGAACGTAGGCGCCCCCGGCGCGCCGCCCACGGTCGCGACGGTGGCCTCCGCGATCGGGATGCGCAGCGCCGAGGCATGACGCGGTTCCTCTATGCGCTCGCGTGGCTCCTCGCCACGCCGCTCGTGCTCGCGCGCCTCGCCCGGCGCGCGCGCCACCAGCCGGGCTACCTCCAAAGGCTCGGGGAGCGCTTCGGCCGCTACCGGCCGCGCCAGCCCGGCCCGTACATCTGGGTCCACGCGGTCTCCGTGGGCGAGACGCGCGCGGCGGTGCCGCTCGTGGACGCACTGCAGGCGCGCTATCCGGGCCACCGCATCCTCATCACGCACATGACGCCCACGGGCCGCGCGACCAGCCGCGAAGTATTCGGCGACCGCGTGGAGCGCGCCTGGCTTCCCTACGACATGGGCTTCGCCGCGCGCCGCTTCCTCGCGCACTTCGAGCCGCGGATCGGGATCATCCTCGAGACCGAGATCTGGCCGCGGCTTCTCGACGAAGCCGCGCGCCGCTCCATTCCCGTGGTGCTCGCCAATGCGCGCCTCTCCGAGCGCTCGGCACGGCGCTATGGATGGGTCCCGGCCCTCGCGCGCTGGGCCTTCGCGAGCCTCGCCGGCGTCGCCGCGCAGAGCGAATCGGACGCGGCGCGGCTGCGCGCGATCGGCGCGCGCGACCCGGTGGCGCTCGGCAATGTAAAATTCGACCTCACGGTGCCGGCGCAGATGGTGGAGCTCGGCGCGCAGTTCCGGGAGCGCTTCGGCCCCGCTCGCAGCCTCTGGGTTGCGGGGAGCACGCGCGAGGGCGAGGAAGCGCTCCTCCTCGATGCCTTCGCCGCGTGGGCGACCCCCGAGGCGCTCCTGGTGATAGTGCCGCGCCATCCACAGCGCTTCGAGGACGTGGCGCGCCTCGCCGAGGCGCGCGGCTTCGAAGTGGCATTGAGGAGCCGCGAGGTGCCCGTTTCCCCCGCCGTGCGAGTGGTGGTGGGCGACTCCATGGGCGAGATGTTCGCCTACTATGCCGCGGCCGACGTGGTCATCATGGGCGGCAGCCTCCTCGAGTTCGGCGGCCAGAACC
>JBDTXQ010000455.1:0-2771 GCA_040006115.1 Usitatibacter sp. | reverse complement strand
TGAACCACGCGGACTTCTCCATCGACGGCACCTATGCGATCTTCACCTGCGAGTTCTCCAAGGGCCTCGCCAAGGTGGACCTCGTGAACCGCAAGGTGACGGGCTACCTCAAGCT
This sequence comes from Usitatibacter sp., assembly GCA_040006115.1. Taxonomy (GTDB): domain Bacteria; phylum Pseudomonadota; class Gammaproteobacteria; order Burkholderiales; family Usitatibacteraceae; genus Usitatibacter. Next base: position 2,656 of record JBDTXQ010000455.1, on the reverse strand, counting down.
CTCCAAGGGCGGCATGCCGCAGGACATCCGTGTCTCCCCCGACGGCGCGAAATTCTATGTGGCCGACATGCGCGCCGACGGGATCTTCGTGATCGACGGCGGGGCTTTCAAGGAGACCGGCTTCATCGAGACCGGCAAGGGCACCCACGGCATCTATCCCAGCCGGGACGGCCGGAAGATCTATGTCTCCAACCGCGGCTCCCACAGGATCCACGGGCTGAAGGGCGGGCCGGGGAGCGTCTCGGTGGTCGACTTCGCCACGGGAAAGGTCGATGCCACCTGGCCGGTGCCCGGCGGCGGCAGCCCTGACATGGGCAACGTGAGCGCCGACGGCAAGACGCTCTGGCTATCGGGCCGCTACGACAACGTGGTGTACGCGTTCGACACCGCTACCGGAGACGCGAAGGTGATCAAAGTGGGCATCGAGCCCCACGGGCTCGCGGTCTGGCCACAGCCGGGGCGTTATTCGCTGGGGCACACCGGCAACATGCGCTAGCGCTTGAGCGACGAGACCTTCTCGAGTTGCTCGACCACCGCGGCCCGGATGGGCCCGTGGCGCGTTATGACATCCGAAATCTCCGTGCGCGTTAGCTTGGGGAATTGTTCCATCAGGGATTGCATGTCGTGCTCGTGAAGCGTGACGCGGAGCATGTCGTTCTTGGAAGGTTCGTGGTTCATTCTGGTGGTCGCTTGCCCTTCAATTGCGCCGGGGTTGTTGGTCTTCGTCGGAAAGATGAGCCCTGCGCGTCGACGGGCCGCTCGTGCGGGCGCGGCGGCGTGCGGCCGGTTGGATAGCTGCGAAATTGGGAATCCATTTTTTCCTTGTGTGCGATGCTTCGCCTTCAAGGACCATTCTTCCAGAGTCGCGTCGCCGCCAATATCGGGAAACTTTGCATCGCATGGTAGGAAATTTCTTACCGGCTCGCAAGAAGGAAACTACAGCTTCGTGAACACGTTCAACGTTCACCCCCCCGTAAGTCGGAGGATTCTTACGTCCGCCCGTATCCTCATTGTGTTGTTCCTCTCAGGCGCGGTGCCCGGTTGGGCTGCGGCCGCTGGCGACCCCGCCGAAGGCAGGAAGCTCATCGCCGAGAGCCGTTGCGAGACGTGCCATCACAACAAGACCCTCGGAGACGCGAAAGCCGTCTACCTGCGCAAGGACCGGAAGGTTACCTCGCTGGACAAGTTGAGAGCCCAGGTGGCGCGCTGCAACAGCGAGCTCGACCTGAAGCTCTTCCCCGACGACGAGGAGCACATCGTCGCGTACCTGAACGAGGCTTACTACAAGTTCGCGCCCAAGTGACCTACTTGGCGAGGAGCTCGCGCTCCATCAGCAGGTAGGTCCCGTACGCGTTCACGCGGTTGGCCGCGGCGAATGCCGGCACCTTGTCGAATCGGCTCCAATCGGTTTTCTCGTAGGCCTCCTCGAACGGCACGAAATCCCCGACGGCCTTGCCCATGGTGGCGCGCAGGAAAACGAGATAGTCGCGCGTGAGCGCGAGATCCCTTGCCGGATCGCGCGAGAGCTCGCCATGGCCGGTCACCATGATGCGCGGCTTCATCTCGAGGAGCCGCGCGATGCGCTCCAGCCACTGGCGGCTGTCCGCCTCTCCGACGAAGGGAATGCGACCCGCGAAGAGGATGTCGCCGCTGAAGATCACGCCCTCGCCGGGCAGCACCACGATCACGTCTTCCGGCGAGTGCGCGGGACCGAGGTGGTAGATCTCGAAGCGCACTGCGCCCAGCGTGAACTCGGTGCGCTCGTCCAGCCAGCGATCGGGACGCACGAGGCGCATGGAGTCGCTCACCCAGGGGAAGAGGTCTCGCGCGCGCTGCTCGCGCCTGCGCTCGGCCTCCCCGCTCTCAAGGTAGTCGCGCGCGGCCGCGTGCGCCCAGATGTCGGCGCCGGCATCCTTCAGCGGCTCGAGGCCGTAGAAGTGATCGGCGTGATAGTGGGTGACGATCACGCGCCGTATCGGCTCGCGCGTCGTACGCTCGATCGCGGCGCGCAACGCGGCACCCAGCGCCGGGGTGCCGAGGGCGTCGATCACCACCACGCCAGCGCCCGTCACGACGAAGCCTGCGTTCGAGTTGAAGCCTTCGTTGGCAGCCGAGGCGACACCCGCCAGTCCCTGCACGTAATAGACCCGCTCGGTCACCTTGATCGGGTGCAGGACCGCCTTCACCGGCGGATCGCGCGCCGCGGCCAGCGTGCAAACGGCGAAGAGGAGCAGCGTCGAGATGAAGCGCATGGCGCCTAGGCGATGCCGGCGTTTCCGTCGACGCCGACCAGCTTCGGGACGTTCAGGCGCGGTGCGGGAAGGCTCTTGCGATCGCGCAGATATCGAGTGACGACGTCCCAGATGGGCTCGCCGGTCACGCCTTCTGCGACCGGCGCCCAGCCCGCGACCTTGTAGGTCTTGCCCGCCTCGATGGGCTTGCCGCCGAGGCGCATGTCGCTGATGCGCTTGCCCATCGTCTCGCCTGGCCTGCACGTATAGGTGAGGCCGCCAACCCGGACCATGTCCCCGCCTTGCTGGTAGTACGGATCGGGGTTGAAGAGGTTGTCGCAGACGTCCTCGAGGATGGTCTTGATCGTCTCGCCGGTCATCGTCGTCAGCGTCGAATACGGGTAGGTGATCGCCAGCTGGTCCAT
>JBDTXQ010000454.1:0-2783 GCA_040006115.1 Usitatibacter sp. | reverse complement strand
TTACTGGCAAGCCTCGCATTCGGGGTTGTCGATGGAGCAGAACTTCGCCTCCTCCGCCGCGCCCTCTCCAGCAGCCTGGCCCATGGCCCCGGCGCCACCGCTTGCCGACACCGCGTTCAGCTCGCCGCCCTTGCCCGTGGACTTCTCGGCCGACGTCGCCGCGAGCGTGCGCAGGTAGTAAGTGGTCTTCAATCCGCGCAGCCACGCGAGCTTGTAGGTCTCGTCGAGCTTCTTGCCGGAAGCGCCCGCCATGTAGATGTTGAGGGACTGAGCCTGGTCGATCCACTTCTGCCGGCGCGCGCCCGCCTCCACCAGCCACGTGGCGTCGACCTCGAAAGCGGTCGCGTACAGGTGGCGCACCTCCTGGGGAATGCGGTCGACCTTGCCGATGGAGCCGTCGAAGTGCTTGAGGTCGTTCACCATCACCGCGTCCCAGAGGCCCATCCTCTTCAGGTCCTTCACCATCGCCTCGTTCACCACGGTGAACTCGCCCGACAGGTTCGATTTCACGAAGAGGTTCTGGTAGTTGGGCTCGATCGAGGCCGACACGCCGATGATGTTGGAGATGGTCGCGGTGGGAGCGATCGCCACGCAGTTGGAGTTGCGCATGCCGTGCTCCTTGATGCGCGCGCGCAAGGCGTTCCAGTCCATCGATTCCGACATGTCGACTTCGACGTAGCCGCCGCGCTCCTCGAGGAGCAGCTTCAGCGAATCGTGCGGCAGGATCCCCTTGTCCCAGAGCGAGCCGGGGAAGCTCGAGTAGCGCCCGCGCTCCTTGGCGAGCTCCGTGGACGCCCAGTAGGCGTAGTAGCACACGGCTTCCATCGACTTGTCGGCGAATTCCACCGCCGCCTCGCTCGCGTACGGGATGCGCAGCTCGTGCAGCGAATCCTGGAAGCCCATGATGCCCAGGCCCACCGGGCGGTGGCGCATGTTCGAGTCGCGCGCCTTCTTCACCGCGTAGTAGTTGATGTCGATCACGTTGTCGAGCATGCGCATCGCGGTGGTGATGGTGCGCTTCAGCTTGTCGTGGTCGAGCTTGCCGTTCTTCACGTGGGCGAGGAGGTTCACGCTGCCCAGGTTGCAAACAGCGATCTCTTCGCTGTTTGTATTCAAGGTGATCTCGGTACACAAGTTAGACGAGTGCACGACGCCGTTGTGGCTCTGCGGGCTGCGGATATTGGACGCGTCCTTAAACGTGATCCACGGATGCCCGGTCTCGAACAGCATCGTGAGCATCTTGCGCCACAGGCTCTGCGCCGCGACTTTCTTGTGGAGCTTGATCTCGCCGCGCGCGGCCTTCTTCTCGTAGATCGTATAGGCCTCCTCGAACGCTCTTCCGCACATGTCGTGCAGGTCCGGCACGTCCGAGGGCGAGAACAGAGTCCACTCGCCGCCTTCCATGACGCGCTTCATGAAGAGATCCGGAATCCAGTTCGCGGTGTTCATATCGTGAGTGCGGCGGCGGTCGTCGCCGGTGTTCTTGCGCAGCTCGAGGAACTCCTCGATGTCGAGGTGCCACGTCTCGAGGTAGCAGCACACCGCGCCCTTGCGTTTTCCACCCTGATTCACAGCTACGGCAGTGTCGCTCACCACTTTCAGGAAGGGCACGACGCCTTGCGATTTCCCGTTGGTCCCCTTGATGTACGAACCGAGCGCCCGCACCGGCGTCCAGTCGTTTCCCAGGCCACCGGCGAATTTCGAGAGCAGCGCGTTTTCCTTGATGGCTTCGTAGATCCCGTCGAGGTCGTCGGCTACCGTCGTGAGGTAGCACGAAGACAGCTGCGAGCGCAGCGTGCCGGCATTGAAGAGCGTGGGCGTCGACGACATGAAGTCGAACGTCGAGAGCACGTTGTAGAACTCGATCGCGCGCTCCTCGCGGTTGATCTCCTGCAGCGATAGCCCCATCGCCACGCGCATGAAGAACGCCTGCGGCAGCTCGATGCGCCGCTCGTTGATGTGCAGGAAGTAGCGGTCGTAGAGCGTCTGCAGGCCGAGGTAGTTGAACTGCAGGTCGCGCTCGGGCTTGAGGGCCGCGCCCAGGCGCTTCAAATCGAACGAGGCGAGGCGCTCGTCGAGAAGCTGCGCCTTTACGCCCTGGCTCACGAAGGTCGGGAAGTACTCGCCGTAGCCGGTGGCCATTTCCTCGTGCAGCACTTCGGCGCCGAGCACCTCGCGGCGGATGGTGTGCAACAGGAGGCGGGCGGTGACGTACGTGTAGTCGGGATCCTGCTCGATCAGCATGCGCGCGGCGAGGATCGCGCACTTGTGCACCTCTTCCAGCGGCACGCCGTCGTAGAGGTCGCGCAACGTCGCGTCCGTGATCTTCTTGGGATCGACGTCGGCGCCGAGGTTGGCGCAGGCCGACGTGATGAGGGTCACGAGCTTGGCGGTGTCGAGCGGCTCCTTGGCGCCCCCGTTCATCACGTGGATGCTCGGCTGGCGCGACTCGACGGCCTCCTGGACGCGCTTGGCGCGCTCGCGGGCGCGCTCCTCCCGATACAGCACATAGGAACGCGCGACCTGGTGCTCGCCGGCGCGCATCATGGCGAGCTCGACCTGGTCCTGCACGTCCTCGATGTGGAACGTGCCGCCCGCGGGATGGCGGCGCATGAGCGACTGCACCACCGACTGGGTGAGCGCCTGCACCATGTCGTTGGCCAGCGAGATGCCGTGGCAGTACCCGGCGCAGGCCGCGGAGATGTCGAAGGCTGCGGCATCCGTGACACCGATCCGGTCGGCAACCATGGGCGCGGCGCCCGGAGTCTGGTACGGGTGAGTGA
>JBDTXQ010000453.1:0-2795 GCA_040006115.1 Usitatibacter sp. | reverse complement strand
GCGGCGGCGAGGTGCGCACCTTCACCATCGGCTTCGACGATCCGCGCTACGACGAGTCGGGCCACGCGCGCAAGGTCGCCGAGCACCTCGGCACGCGTCACACCGAGAAGATCGTCACCGCCGGCGACATGCTCGGCGTGCTCGAGAAATGGGCCGACCTCTTCGACGAGCCGTTCGGCGACCAGTCCGGCGTGCCGACCTACCTCGTGTCGAAGATGGCGCGCGAGCACGTGAAGGTGGCGCTCTCGGCCGACGGTGGCGACGAGCTGTTCAGCGGCTATTCCCACTACGGCGTCTTGCTCGAGCGCGAGCAGCGGCTGTCCCGCTGGCCCGCGCTGGCGCGCTCCGCGATCGGAATGGTCTCCCCCCACGCGCTGCGCACGGTGATGGATGCCCTTCCCATGCCCGCCCGGTGGCGCCATTCCGCGCGACGCAATGTGCTCGAGCGCATCGAGAAGCTGCACGTGCTTTTCCCGGCGCTCGACCGGGGGACGATGTACGACCTCGCGATGTCCTTCTGGACGCCGTGGGAGATCTCCTCGCTGCTCGGCGCCGAGGCTACCCCCCGGGATTGCGTCGCCGCGCCGTCCTTCGCCGACCAGATGGCGCGCTGCGACCTGCGCCACTACCTGCCGGACGACATCCTTACCAAGGTGGACCGGACGACCATGGCGGTGGGCCTCGAGGGGCGCGAACCGCTCCTCGACCACCGCCTCGCCGAATTCGCCCTGCGCCTCGCGCCAGAGATGCGCCGCGGGGCGCTTGGCACCAAGCACCTGCTGCGCAAGGTCCTCTATCGCCACGTGCCGCGCGAGCTCATCGACCGGCCGAAGCAGGGCTTCGCGATCCCGCTGGCGAGCTGGATGCGCGGCGAGCTGGCGCCGCTCCTCGACAACTACCTCGAACCCGCCCGCATCCGCGCGGCCGGCATCTTCGACCCCGAAATGGTGTCGAAGGCGGTGACGAACTTCCGCCGTGGCGGGGCCGCCAACGACCGGCTCGACGTGCAGAAGGTGTGGCTCCTCGTGGCGTTCGAAATGTGGCGCGACCGTTGGGCCAACGGCAGCGTCGACAGCAACCAGGGAACCGAACATGCGCGTGCTGTTCATTATTAGCGACCTCGACCTGGGCGGCGCCCAGAAGCAGGTGGTCGAGCTCGCGAAGCAGCTGGTGCGCCGCGGCAACGACGTCGCCGTCTACACGTTGAACGACTGCGTGCCGCGCGAGAAGGACCTCGCGGGCACCGGCGTCGAGGTGGTCGTCGACCAGAAGCGCACCAAGGTCGACTGGAAGGTGCTCGGGCGCCTGCGCCGCTTCATCAAGGCCTGGCGCCCCGACATCGCGCACGGCTTCCTCTTCGACGGCGACATTTACGCGCGTATCGCCGCCTTCGGCACCGGCATCCCGGTGCTGAACTCCGAGCGGAGCGACAACTACGAGATCTCGCGCACGCAGCGCTGGGGCCACCGGCTCACCAAGCCCCTGGTCGACGGCGTCGTCGCCAATAGCCGCTCCGGCAGCCGTTTCGCGCAGAAGCTCTACGGCTACGAGGAGTCGCAGATGCACGTGGTCTGGAACGGCATGCGCGTCGAGGACTTCGAGCGCCAGGCCCAGGCCACCACCGACTACCGCCGCGAATTCTTCGGGCCGGGCGAGCACAAGGTGGCGACGCTGGTGGGCGCGATCAAGCCGGCCAAGGACTATCCGCTCGCCATCGACACCGCGGCCGCGCTCGTGAAGCGCGCCCCCGAGTGGCGCGTGCTCTTCCTGGGCGATTCGCTCGCGCCCCCGGTCGCCGGATACAAGGCCGGCTTGCACTCGGACACCAGCGAATACAAGGCGCAGGTGATGGCGCACTTCGAGCGCGCCGGCGTCGCCGGGCGGGTGAAGTTCGCCGGCGCCCGCAAAGACCTCCCCGCGATCGTGAAGCAGAGCGACGTCCTCTTCGTGACCTCCGCCTGGGAAGGATTTCCGAACTCCGTGCTAGAGGCCATGGTGCTTGGCGTGCCGGTGGTGAGCACCGATTACTCCGACATCCGCCAGATCCTGCCGCGCCCCGGGCAGGTGATCGGCTCGCGCTCCCCGGATCGGATCGCCGAGGCGATCGTCGAAGCCTTCCGCGACAGGGACGAGATCGCCGCCGAGCAGCTGCGCTGGGTGCGCGCCAACGCCAGCATCGAAATCGCCACCGAGAACCTCGAGCGTGTCTACCTCCAATACATTCGCAGCGATGCCGTCGCCAAAGCCGCATAGCGCGCCGCCCGGCGCCGCCGACGACGCCGCGATCCGCGCGGGCGCGAAGAAGCCGCACATCTGCTTCCTCGCGCCCACCACCTGGCCCGTGCTCTCCGGCAACACGCGGATCCGCGTGGTCGGCGGCGCGGAAGTGCAGCAGAGCATGATCGCGCCGGCGCTCGCGCGCCGCGGCTACCGCGTGTCGATGATCTGCCTCGACTACGGGCAGGCCGACCGCACCGAGGTGGACGGCGTGACGGTGTACAACATGCACAAGCCCGACGAGGGCATCCCGGGGCTGCGCTTCATCCATCCGCGCCTGACTTCGCTCTGGCGGGCGCTCACGCGCGTGGACGCCGACGTGTACTACCAGCGCACCGCCGCGGTCTATACCGCCTTCATGGCGCACTTCTGCCATCGCCACGGCCGCAAGGCGATCTACGCCGGCGCCTCGGACGTCGACTTCCTTCCCGGCCAGGAAGATATTCGCTACACGCGCGACAAAAAGATCTTCGAGTGGGGCGTGAGGAACGTGGACCGCATCGTCACGCAGAACGAGG
>JBDTXQ010000452.1:0-2799 GCA_040006115.1 Usitatibacter sp. | reverse complement strand
CCGACATCGCCTTCACCTTGATGTCCTTGTCCTGGTCCATGATCCAGCCGGTGATCTCCTGGCCGGCCGTCACGCCTTCGACCACCACGACGCCGACCGAGTCGTTCTCGTCGTGAACCACAAAATGAATCATTGTCTGCTCCAGGTGAAGATTTGCGGAAGAACCGGTGATCGTAGGCGGTGGCCCCGCCGCGGGTCAACTAGATGACTTGCATGATATGTTCCGCGCCATGGCCCATCTCTACGAGCAGGTTCGCGCACGGCTCACGGAGGGCATCTCCGCGGGCGAGTGGCGCGCGGGGGAAGCCATCCCCACGGAGCAGGCGCTCGCGAAGGGATTCGGCGTCGCGATCGGCACGGTTCGAAAGGCCGTGGACAGCCTCGTCGCGCAGCAGGCGCTGGTGCGCCGACAGGGGAAGGGCACCTTCGTCGCGGCGCACGACGGCAGCCGCCTCCTCTTCCACTTCTTCCACATCGTCGCGCGCGACGGCGCGAAGGTATATCCCGAGGTGCGCACGGTTTCGTTCCGGCGCGAGCGCGCCGACGGCGCGTCGGCCGAGTCGCTGGGCATCGCGCCCGCCGACAAGGTGATCCGCATCCGCAACGTGCTGTCGCTCGCGGGAGCGCCGGCGATCGTCGATGACATCACGCTCCCCGGGGAGCTCTATCCCGGCCTCACGGAGCGCATCTTCCTCGCGCGCGGCAACACCATCTATCACCTGTACCAGAGCCGCTACGGCATCAACGTGCTGCGCACCGACGAGCGCCTGCGCGCGATGCTCGCGAACTCCGAGCTGGGCGGCTTGCTGCGCGTGGCCGCGGGGGCGCCGCTCCTCGAGATCCGCCGCGTGGCGCTCACCTTCCGCGACCGCCCGGTGGAGCTGCGCGTGTCGCGCGTGAACACCGCGCGCCACGACTACCACAACACGCTCGGCAAGGGCGTGGGAAGCTGAAGCGATGCAGACCGCGCTCCTCATCCTGCCCAACTTCGTGCTGATCCTGATCGGCCTCACGCTCGCGCGCCGTTTCGATTTCGGCCGCGACTTCTGGGATGGGCTGGAGAAGCTGGTCTACTACGTGCTCTTCCCGGCGCTGCTCTTCCGCTCGCTTGTCCTGGCTCGCATCGACTTCGGCGCGACCGGAAAGCTGGTGCTCGCCGCTCTCGGCTTCACGCTCGCGGGCTTCGCGCTGTCGCTCCTCGCGGGGCCGCTCTTCCGGCTCGACCGCAAGCTCCTCGCCACGGGCTCGCAATGCGGCTACCGCTTCAACACCTACGTGGGGCTCGCGATCGCGGGGAGCCTCTTCGGCACCGGCGGCGTGGCGCTCGCGGCGCTGCTCCTCGGCGTGATGATTCCGCTCGCCAACTTCCTCGCGGTGGCGATGCTGGCCGCACACGGCAAGCGCGGATTTCTGCATGAGCTGGCGACCCACCCGCTGCTCGTGTCGTCGCTGGCGGGCCTCGCGTGGAACGCCGCGGGCCTGCCGCTGCCGGGATTCGCGGACCAGACGTTGAACCTCCTCGCGGTGACCGCGCTCCCTGCAGGCCTGCTCTCGGTAGGCGCGGCGATGCGCATCGAACGCGGCCAGGGCTCGGCGCTCGCGCACGCGTGGTGGCTCGCGGTGAAGCTCCTCGCCGTTCCCGCGATCGCGTGGGCGGCGATCCTCGCGTTCGGCTTCACCGGGGTGCAGGCGCGCGTGCTTCTCCTCTGCGCGGCGCTTCCCACCGCGTCGAACGCCTACATCCTCGCCGTGCGCATGATGGGCGACGGCCGCGCGGTGGCGACCCAGATCACCCTCGGCACGGCGCTCTCGATGCTCACCATTCCCCTCTGGATGTCGCTCACGCTGTAGGCCATATCCTTCAATGTAGGACTGCGGGGATGCAACTTGGGTGGCTGGCGGCGGTCTGTGTGAGACACACTTGCGGGGAGAGCACCATGCAGCTAGGCGACCAGAATGCGAGCGGCAACGTCGAAGACCGGCGCGGCATGGGAATCGGCGTCGGTGGCGGCCTGGGCATCGGCGGGGTCGTGATCGCGATCATCGCGGCCTTCCTCGGCATGGACCCCGCGCCGATCCTGAACACCGTCCAGGAAACGCGCCAGACGACAGATACCCGCGAGGCGCCGAAGGGAGCGCCCGCTGACGAGATGGGCCGGTTCGTCGCGAAGGTCCTCGGCAGCACCGAGGACGTATGGGCGCAGATATTCCGCGCCTCGAACCAGTCCTATCACCCGCCGACCCTGGTTCTCTACTCGGGCGCGGTTCGCTCGGCGTGCGGCCTGGGCCAGGCGGCGATGGGGCCCTTCTATTGCCCTGGCGACGAAAAGCTCTACATCGACCTTGCCTTCTACGAGGACCTGAAGCGCCGCTTCCACGCGCCGGGAGACTTCGCGCAGGCCTACGTTATCGCGCATGAAGTCGGCCATCACATCCAGAAGCTCACCGGCACCTTCGGCAAGCTCGAGGAGCAACGCGGGCGCGTCTCGAAAGCCGAGTACAACCAGACCTCGGTGAAGATGGAGCTCCAGGCGGACTGCTACGCCGGCATCTGGGGCCACTTCGCCGCGGCGAAGAACCAGCTCGATCCGGGCGACGTCGATGAAGCGCTCACCGCCGCCACGGCGATCGGCGACGACCGCCTGCAGCAGCAGTCGCAAGGGCGCGTCGTGCCCGATTCGTTCACGCACGGTTCGTCGGCGCAGCGCGTGCGCTGGTTCAAGCGCGGCATGGAAAGCGGGCGCCCGGCGGATTGCAACACCTTCTCCGCGTCGTCCCTGTAAACCGCTCTCGCCAAGG
>JBDTXQ010000451.1:0-2811 GCA_040006115.1 Usitatibacter sp. | reverse complement strand
CGAGCTCACCTACGCGACCTTGAGCGCCGCGCGCGGGCGGGAAGTGGAGAACGTGCTCCCGGCGGGCCTGCTCGCGAGCGACGTGCGCAGCGCCTCGCTCGCGGGTGGCGTCGAGATCGCGCCCCGGTTCGGGCTCATCTTCGAGTGGGCGCGCGTGAAGCAGGGCGAGCTCTACACCCGCCGGGAAGCGCGCCTTGGCACCCGTTTCCTCTTCTGACCCGGCGCTCGTCTTTGCCGTAGCGGTCACGGTGGGCGCGCTCGCCTCCGCGCTGCTGCTCCTCGCGAGCATCGTGGCGCTGCGCGGCTGGCGCCGCTGGAACCGCGCGCGCCTTGCGCATTGCCTGGGGCCCTGGCGCGCGGCGCTGCACGAGGCGACGGAGGATCCCCGCGTGGCGCGGCTGCCGCCGATCACGGCGCGGGACCTTCCCGAATTCACCATCCTCTGGAACCACTTCCAGGAATCGTTGCGCGGGGACGCGGCGGAAAACCTCGCGGTCCTGCTGCGCGCCCACGCCATTCCCGAGCGCCTGCTCGCGATGCTCGATCGGCGCGCGCTGCGCCTGCGTCTCGTAGCGATCATCGCGCTCGGCCACCTGCGCGAAGAGCGCGCCTGGGCGCGCCTCGAATTCCTCGCCCGCGAGCCGGGACCCGTCATCTCCTTCGCGGCGGCGCGGGCGTTGCTGCGAATCGAGCCACGGCGCGCGCTCGAGGTGCTATCAGACACGATCGTCGGGCGCGACGACTGGCCGCTCGCGCGGCTCGGCACCATTTTCCAGGAGCTCGGGCCCACCCTCGTGACGCCCGCGATCGTGAACATGCTCGGCGGCCGGTCCCCGCGCGGGCTAACGCGCGCCATCAAGCTTTCCCGCTTCGCCCATCGCACGCGGGTGGCGGGCGCCCTGCGCGCGCTGCTCTCGAGCTCCGCCGACACCGAGGTCCTGGTCGCCGTGCTCGACGTCGTCGAGGACGCCGTCGACCTGCCCTGGGTGCGCGGCGCGGCGAAGCACTCCGAGTGGCCGGTGCGGATGGCCTCGGCGCGCGCGCTCGGCCGCGTGGGCGAGCGCCGCGAGCTGGGCCTGCTGCTCGAGCTGCTGGGGGATCGCGCGTGGTGGGTTCGCTACCATGCGGGCCGCGCGATCACTCACCTGCATGGCCTCGAGGCCGCGGATCTCGAGTCCCTGCGCGAGCAGGCGCCCGACGCCTTCGCGCGCGACATGCTCGCGCAGGCCATTGCCGAAAGGGCGCGCGCGTGAGAGCGCTCGCCGCCGGGCTGCAATGGTTCTTCCTCCTCTACTTCGTGCTCATCAACCTGGGATACATCGCGCTCAACCTGCTCGCCGTCCCGGCGCTCCTGCGCAAGATCGCGCTGCGCCCCCTCGAGGACCTTCCGCCGGTGTACTCGGGGTTCGAGCCCCCGGTGTCGCTCCTCGTGCCCGCGTACAACGAGGAGGCGACGATCGCGAGCTCGGTGCGCTCCCTGCTGCAGCTCGACTACCCCCAATTCGAGGTGGTGGTGGTGAACGACGGCTCCAGGGACGCGACGCTCGCGGCGCTGCAGGAGGCATTCGACCTCGAGCCCTTCCCCGAAGCGCACTGGCAACGCCTCCCCACCAAGCCCGTACGCGCCATCTACCATTCGCGCACGCACGCCAACCTGCGCGTGGTCGACAAGGAGAACGGCGGCAAGGCCGACGCGCTCAACGTCGGCATCAACGCCTCACGCCTGCCGCTCTTCTGCGCCATGGACGCCGACTCCATCCTGCAGCGCGATAGCCTGCGGCGCGTGACGGAGCCGTTCCTCGAGGACCCGGCCACGGTGGCCTCGGGCGGCACGGTGCGCATCGCCAATGGCTGCACGGTCTCCGGCGGCCACCTCGAGCTCGTGGCGCTCCCGCGCAGCCCGCTCGCCATGCTGCAGATCGTCGAGTACCTGCGCGCATTCCTCTTCGGGCGCCTCGGCTGGGCCACGCTGAACGCGGTGCTGATCATCTCCGGAGCGTTCGGCGTGTTCCGCAAGGACGTCGTGGTCGACGCGGGCGGATACCGCGCCGACACCATCGGCGAGGACATGGAGCTCGTCGTACGCCTACACCTGTTGCTGCGCGCGCAGCACGCGCGCTACTCGATTCACTTCGTCCCCGACCCGATCTGCTGGACCGAGGCGCCCGAGGACCTCGGCATCCTCAAGAACCAGCGCATCCGCTGGCAGCGCGGCCTTGCCGAGAGCCTGCATGCGAACAAATCCCTCTTCGGGAGCGGCGGGACGCCGGGTTGGCTCGCCTTCCCGTTCTTCATGGTGTTCGAGTGCTACGGGCCCCTCATCGAGGTGGCGGGCTACCTCTTCATGGCGGCGATGTTCGTGCTCGGGCAAATCTCGGCAGGGGCGTTCCTCGCGTTCCTCGCCCTCGCCTTCTCCCTGGGCTTCCTGCTTTCCGCGAGCGCGCTCATGCTCGAGGAAATGTCATTCCACCTCTACCCGCGTTTTTCGCAGATGGGCGCCCTGGTCGCGACCGCGGTGCTCGAGAACCTCGGCTACCGCCAGCTCGTCACCGTCTGGCGCCTCATCGGGCTCACGCGCTGGATGCGCGGCGCGCGTTCCTCGTGGGGCGCGATGACCCGGAAGGGAACATGGCAAAAGTAGTTCACTCGCTGGCGCCCGTCCTCGCCATCGCGGTGCCTGGCGCCGCGATATTGGCGCTAGGCGCGGCTGCGCTGGCCGGGCTCGCGATGAGCCCGCCTCACGCGATCCTGCCCACGCCGGGCGGCGGCGCCGACGTCGCCGCGACCGCGGCCGGGCTCGCCGTCGCGGGC
>JBDTXQ010000450.1:0-2820 GCA_040006115.1 Usitatibacter sp. | reverse complement strand
GACATCCACGTGCCGAAGGTGCATGCCACCGACGATCCCGCCTCGCTCGGCCCGGTCGACCTGGTGATCGTCTCGGTGAAGCTCTGGGACACGGAAGCCGCCGCGAAGGCCATCAAGCCGATCGTCGGGCCACGCACCGGCGTCCTGTCCTTGCAGAACGGCGTCATCAAGGACGAGATCCTGCGGGGCGTGCTTCCCGAAAGCGCGGTCATGGGCGGCGTGTGCTATGTCGCGACGCACATTTCGCGTCCCGGTGTGATCCACCAGGTTGGCACGATGCAGCGCATCGTCGTGGGCGAATACGACGGCCGCACCTCGGACCGCGCGAAGTTCCTGCACGAGGCGTTGCTGAAGTCCGGCGTGTCCGCCGAGCTGAGCGCCGACGTGCGCCGCGCGATCTGGGAGAAATACGTTTTCCTCGTGGCGCTCTCCGCCACCACGACGTCGATGCGCAGCACGATCGGGCCGATCCGCGCCAATCCGCGCGCGCGCGCCTTCCTCCTGCAGCTGATGCGCGAGGTGGTGGCGGTGGGCCGCGCTCACGGCGTCGCGCTCCCCGAGGACTACGCCGAGGCGCGCCTCGCGTTCGCCGACGGACTTCCCGCGGACATGACGTCGTCCATGGCGCACGATCTCGAGCGCGGCAATCCGCTCGAGGTCGAATGGCTCTCGGGAGGCGTGGTGAAGCTCGGCAGGGAGAAAGACATTCCCACGCCAGCGAATAGCGCCGTGTGCGACATCCTCGCGCTCCAGTCGGCCGGCCGGAGATGACGCACGCGCGGCTCACCGTGCGCGCGATCCGCGCCGTTGCGGTCGAGGCGCCGATGAAGCACGCGTTGGGCACGAGCCGCGCGGTGATTCGCGCGGCGCCGCTAGTCCTCGTCGACGTCGATACCGAGGAGGGCGTCACCGGGCGCGCGTACCTGTTCTGTTACGTTCCCGCGGCGGCCTCGGCGATCGAGCGCCTCCTCGCCGAGGTCGAGCGCGTCGCGAAGGGCGATCCCGTGGCGCCGCTCGATTTGTGGGCCAAGCTCTCCAAGCGTTTCACGCTGATCGGCGTGCAGGGCATCGTGCGCATGGCGATGGCGGGATTCGACGTCGCCTGCTGGGACGCGCTCGCGATCGCCGCGGGCGAGCCGCTCTTCGCGCTGCTCGGCGGCGCGCCGCGCCCGATTCGCGCATACAACAGCAACGGCCTCGGCCTCATGGCGACCGACAAGCTCGCGATGGAGACCGACGAGCTCCTCGAGGGCGGATTCAAGGGCGTGAAGCTGCGCCTCGGATACGACACGCTCGCGGCGGACATCGCCGCGGTGCGCACGGTGCGCGGCCGCCTTCCTCCTGGCGTCGAGCTCATGGTCGACTACAACCAGGCGCTCTCGGTCTCCGAGGCGCTCGCCCGCGGCCGCGCCCTCGACGCGGAAGGCGTCTACTGGATGGAGGAGCCGATCCGCCACGACGACTATCGTGGCGCCGCGGCGCTCGCGCGCGAGCTCGTGACGCCGATCCAGATCGGCGAGAACTTCTCGCAGCCCCATGCGATGGAAGAAGCGCTCCGGTTGAACGCTTGCGACTTTGTGATGCCTGACCTGGAGCGCATCGGCGGCGTCACCGGCTGGATGCGCGCCGCGGGCCTCGCCCACGCCCATGGAAGGGAGATGTCGTCGCACCTGTTCCCCGAGGTGAGCGCTCATCTCCTCGCGGTCACGCCGACCGCCCATTGGCTCGAGTACGTGGATTGGGCGGCGCCGCTCCTCCAGGAGCCGATCGCCATCGCCGAGGGCTTCGCGCGGGTTCCCGATCGCCCGGGCAACGGCCTTGCGTGGGACGCGGGCGCGGTCGAGCGCTATCGCATGAAATGAGGACTTGATGTTCATCGTCGGGCTTGGCACCGCGGTACCTCCGAAGAGCTTCACGCAGTCCGAGTGCTGGGACGCGCTGCAGCGCGCCGACCGGCCCGAGCTCACGCCGCGCACGCGCTCGATCCTGCAGGGGATCCTCACGCACGACAACGGCATCGAGAGGCGCTCGCTCGCGCTCGATGATCTCGATGAGGGCTTCGAGATCGATCCCGACACGCTGCATCGGCGCTTCGTGAAGAACGCGCCGCCGCTCGCCGCGCAGGCGGCAGCGCGCGCGTTGGCCGATGCGGGCCTGCAGGCCGAGTCGATCGACGCGGTCGTCATCAGCACCTGCACCGGGTACCTGTGCCCCGGGCTCACGAGCTACGTCGCCGAAAGCCTTGGAATGCGCGCGGACGCGGTTCATCTCGACCTGGTGGGGCAGGGCTGCGGCGCCGCGATGCCGAACCTGCGCACCGCCGAGGCGCTCCTCGCCTCGGGGCGCTGCGAGAACGTGCTCTCGGTCTGCGTGGAAGTCTGCAGCGCCGCCTTCTACCTCGACAACGACCTCGGCGTGCTGGTGAGCGCGTGCCTTTTCGGCGACGGCGCGGGGGCGGCGGTGGTCTCGCGGCGTCCGCGCGCCGGCGCGCTTGCGATCGAGTGGAAGGCGGCCGCCTCCCTGCACAATCCCGCGCAACGCGATGCGCTTCGCTTCGAGCAGGTGGGCGGGATGCTGCGCAACATCCTCACCCTGCCCGTGCCGAAGCTCGCCGGGCAGCACGCGCGCAAGGTGCTGGACGGCGTGCTCGCGAGCGAAGGGCTGCCGCGCGAATCGATCGACGCGTGGATCCTGCACGCGGGCGGGCGCAAGGTGCTCGAGGAGCTGCAGCGCTCCATCGGCCTCACGCGAGTCGACATCTCTTGGAGCGCCGAGGTGCTGCGCGAGTTCGGCAACCTGTCGAGCCCGTTCATATTTTTC
>JBDTXQ010000449.1:0-2820 GCA_040006115.1 Usitatibacter sp. | reverse complement strand
GCGCCTCCTCGCGCAGCTTCGCGTCGAGGTTGGAGAGCGGCTCGTCCATGAGGATCACCGGCGGGTTGTAGACGAGGGCGCGCGCGATGGCGACGCGCTGCTGCTGCCCGCCGGAAAGCTGGTGCGGGAAGCGCTCCGCGAGGTGCCCGAGCGAGAGCTCCTCGAGCGCCTTCTTCACGCGCGAGGCGATGTCCGACGACGACACCTTGCGAAGCCTGAGGCCGAACGCCACGTTGTCCGCCACGGTCTTGTGGGGCCAGAGCGCATAGGACTGGAACACGAGCCCCAGGTTGCGCGCCTCGGCGGGCACATCGACGCCCTTCTCGCCGTCGAAGATCTGCCGCTCGCCGATCTTGATGGTGCCCTTGTGCGGCGCCTCGAGGCCCGCCACCGCGCGCAGCAGCGTCGTCTTGCCGCTCCCGGAAGGCCCGAGGAGCGAGACCACCTCGCCGCGGTTCAGCTCCATCGACACTCCCTTCAGGATCGGGTTGTCGCCGTAGGTGAGATGGAGGTTCGCGACGCTGAGCTCAGCCATTGTTCTTCTCCGTTGTCAATCGCGCAGCTTCACGCCCAGGCGCAGCGCGATTGCGAGGCCCACTCCGACGAGCAAGATATTGATGAGCGAGAGCGCCGCGACGATGTCGATGGCACCCCCCTGCCAGAGGGACACGAGCTGCGCGCCGATCACCTCGGTGCCCGGCGCGAGCAAGTACACGCCCGTCGAGTACTCGCGCTCGAAGATCATGAAGACGAGGAGCCACGAGCCGATCAGCCCGGGGCGGATGAGCGGCAGCGTGATCGTGCGCGAGACGGTGCCGCGCGAGGCGCCGACGCTCCTCGCCGCCTCCTCCAGCTCCGGCGCCACCTGCATGAGCGACGACGAGATGAGGCGCATGCCGTAGGCGAGCCACACCACCGTGTACGCGAGCCACATGCTGAAGATCGTGGTGCGCAGCGGCGTCAACGGCGGGAAGAAGAGGAACACCCACAGGAACGCGAGGCCCGCGAGGAGGCCGGGGATCGCGCGCGGCACCAGCACCAGGTAGTCGACGAAGCGCGACCAGCCGTCGTTGCGCCGGTGGGTGGCGAAGCCGATCGCGGTGTAGCACGCCACCGTGAGCGCGCCGCCGACGGTGCCGATCAGGATCGTGTTCAGGATCGCTCGCTTGTGCGTGGTCTCCTCGAACACGAAGCGGAAGCTGTCGAGCGTGAACGCCTCCATCAGGTTCACGCCGAATCCCCAGTTGGTGACGAAGGCGCGCAACGTGATGCCCGACACCGGCACGATCACCGTGACGAACAGGTAGAAGATGAGAAGGAGCAGCGCCACCCAGGTCCACTTGCCGAGCGGCAGCTCCTTCATGCGCCCCGCCTTGCCCTTGATGGTCGCGTACTTGCGCGCGCCCTGCAGCAGCTTCCTCTGCAGCAGCACGAGCGGGAACGTGATCGCGACGATGCACACCGCGACGGCCGCCATCAGGTGATAGGACGGCGTGCCGAGCTTGTTGGTGAGCTTGTAGAGGTACGTGGAGAGGACAAGGATTCCCTCGGGGTCACCCAGCACCAGCGGCAAGCCGAAGAGCTCGAAGCCGAGGAAGAACACCAGCACCGCCGCGAACAGCATCGACGGCATGATGAGCGGCAGGCTCACGGACATCGCGACGCGGAAGGGAGAAGCACCCGCGGAGCGCGCCGCTTCCTCGACGTCGGAGCCGAGGCTCTTCAGCGCCGCCGAGGCGTAGACGTAAACGTTCGGCACGTGGGTGAGGCCGGCGATGACGGTCATCGCGGTGAGCGAGTAGATTCCCCAGGGCGCCACGCCGAAGAGATCCTGCGCCCACACGGTGTAGAAGCCGACGGGGCCCGCGGCCACCACGAATCCGAACGACAGCACCATCGGCGAGACGAAGCTCGGCACCAGGATCAACGGCTCGAACCAGCGCTTGGCCGGCAGGTCGGTGCGCTCCATCACGAAGGCGAGGATCGAGCCGAGCGGCACGGCGATCAACGTCATGCCGGTGGCGATGAGCATGGAGTTGAGGAGGGCCTTCCAGAAGTCGGGGTCCGCGAAGACGAAGGCGTAGGCCCCGAGGCCCACCGTCTTGTGCGCGTCGAAGAACGGCGCCGTGAGGAAGCTCTGGTAGATGATGAGGCCGATCGGCCCCAGCACCGCGCTCGCCGTCACGAAGATCGTGAGGGCGCGCCACGTGGGGAACGCCGGCGGGCCGCGCCGCTCCGGAATCGGAAGCGCGCTCGCCGGCGTGGACATTTACTTGCCTGCGCCCGCGGCGACCGCGGCCTTCCACTTGCCGAGGAAGTCGAGGCGCTTCTTCGCGTCGAGGTACTCGGTGATCTCGGCGCCCACCGGGATCGGCTTCACCGTGCCGCCCAGTTGCTTGTTCAGCTTGCCCGCGGTGTACTCGGCGTCCACGTCCTCGCGCATCGAGAAGAGCTGGACGTCGCCGCCGATCATCTTCTGGCCGCGCATGGAGAGGATGTAGTCGACCCACACCTTGGCGGCATTGGGATTCTTGGCCGCCTTGCCGATGAACATCACGCGCGAAAGCACCAGCGTGAAATCCGTGGGCAGCACCACGCCCAGGTTCGCGTCCTTCTTCGCGCGCACCAGCGCATAGGAGCCGAGCACGTTGTAGCCCAGCAGGTGCTCGCCCGAGGAGACCTTCTCCAGCATGTTGCCGGTGCTCGAATAGACCTTGTAGCCGGTGGCGCCGAAGCCGCGCTCGATGTCCGCCATCGCCGGGAAGTACTTCGTGTCCTGCACCACGAACATGAAGCCCACGCCGCTCTTCTCGATGTCGT
>JBDTXQ010000448.1:0-2820 GCA_040006115.1 Usitatibacter sp. | reverse complement strand
ACGGGCGCGTGCTCGAGCTTCCCGCCTCGCGCGGCCCGGTGAAGGACCGCAACGGCCAGGCGCTCGCGATCTCCACGCCGGTGGAATCGATCTGGGCGACGCCCGACGACCTGGACGACGTCGACGACGCCCGCATCGCCGCGCTCGCCAAGGCGCTCGCCATGCCCGCCGACGAGATCCGCCAGAAGATTGCCCGAAAGGATCGCCAGTTCGTCTACCTCAAGCGCCAGATCTCGCCCGATCAGGCTGCGAAGGTAATGGCGCTGGGCGTTCCGGGCGTGTTCCAGCAACGCGAGTTCCGCCGCTATTACCCGGCAGGCGAGGTGATGGCGCACGTGGTGGGATTCACCGGCATCGAGGACCAGGGCCAGGAAGGCATCGAGCTCGCGGCCGAGGCGCGGCTTGCCGGCACGCCCGGCTCGCGCAAGGTGATCAAGGACCGCAAGGGCCGCATCGTCGAGGACGTCGAGAGCCTGCGCGCGCCCAGGGACGGCGATGCGGTCACGCTCGCCATCGACCAGCGCCTGCAGTTCCTCGCGCACCGCGAGCTGAAGAGCGCCGTCGAGCAGAACCGCGCCAAGGGCGGCTCGATGGTGATCCTCGACGCGAAGACGGGCGAGGTCCTCGCGCTCGTGAACCAGCCCGACTACAACCCGAACAACCGCGCCAACGTGACCGGCAGGCAGACGCGCAACCGCTCGGTGACCGATCTCTTCGAGCCGGGCTCGACCATGAAGCCCTTTACCGTCGCCGCGGCGCTCGAGGCGGGCATCGTCACGCCGTCCACCATGATCCAGACCGGGCAGGGCGCGATGACGATGGGGAAATGGACCATCAACGACTCGCACCCCAACGGCCTCATCAGCGTGGCCCAGGTGATCCAGAAGTCCTCGAACATCGGCAGCGCCAAGATCATGATGCAGATGCCCGCGGAGACCATGGGCACGCTTTACCGCGAGCTCGGCTTCGGAGTGGCGCCGCAGACCGGCTTCCCCGGCGAGGCGAAGGGGCAGCTGCGGCCGTGGACGCAATGGCGCCCGATCGAGCAGGCGACGATGGCCTACGGCCACGGGCTCTCGGTATCGCTGCTGCAGATCTCGCGCGCGTACACGGTCTTCACCAACGCGGGCGAGCTGCTGCCGCTCTCGCTCCTCAAGCAGGACGCGCATCCCATCGGCAAGCGCGTCATCGCGCGCGAAACCGCGGCCGAAGTGACGCGAATGATGGAGATGGCCGCGATGCCCGGCGGCACCGCGCCGCGCGCGCAGGTGCCGGGCTACCGCGTCGCCGGGAAGACCGGCACCGCGCACAAGGCCGAGGCGGGCGGCTATGCCGAGCACAAGTACGTATCGTCGTTCGTGGGCTTCGGGCCCGTCACCAACCCGCGCTTCATCGTGGCGGTGATGATCGACGAGCCGCAGGGCGCGAAGCACTTCGGCGGCGACGTGGGCGCCCCGGTGTTCTCCTCGGTGATGGGCGCGGCGCTGCGCATGATGTCGGTGCCACCCGACGCGCCCGGCACGCTCAACGTGATGGCGCCCGCGCCCGCGCCGGGCAAGGGGGGCGAGGGTTGATCGCCGCCGCCGAATTCGTGCGCTCCGACGCCACGCGCCTCCTCGATCGGCTCGCGCAGCTCGGCGTGCCGCTCGCCGACCTCACCGCCGACTCGCGCGCGGTGAAGCTCGGCTCGATCTTCGTCGCCTATCCGGGAACGGTGCGCGACGGCCGCGATTTCATCGCCGAGGCGGTGACGCGCGGCGCGGCGGCTGTGATCTGGGAGCGCGGCGGCTTCGAATGGGACGAGCGCCGCGGCGTGCCCAACCTCGGAGTCACGGATCTGCGCGCGAAGATCTCCACGATCGCCGGACACGTGTTCGGCAATCCCTCCGAATCGCTCTGGATGGCGGGGGTCACCGGCACCAATGGCAAGACTTCGGTCTCCCAATGGATCGCCGCGGCGCTCGACGGCCTCGGGCAGCGCTCGGCGGTGATCGGCACGCTCGGCAATGGGCTGGTCGGCGAGCGCACCGAGGCGAAGAACACCACGCCGGACCCGATCGTGCTGCAGCGCCTCCTCGCCGACTACCTGCGCCGCGGCGCCCGCAACGTCGCGATGGAAGTGTCGAGCCACGGGCTCCACCAGGATCGCGTCGCCGGCATCAAGTACGACTGCGCGGTCTTCACCAACCTCACGCGCGACCATCTCGACTACCACGGCACCATGGAGGCGTACGCCGAGGCGAAGCTGCGCCTGTTCTCGGCGCGCGGCCTCGCGCACTCGGTGATCAACATCGATGACGAGTGGGGCGCGGGTTTCATGGAGCGCCTTTCGGGCGACGTGATCAGCTATGGCCAGGCGCGAAGCGCGCGGATCGCGGCGTCCAGGATCGGACTTTCCGAAGCCGGGGTTCGATTCCACGTGGATTCCGAGTGGGGAAGCGGCGAGGTCCGCGCGCCCGTCCTCGGCGCCTTCAACGTCTCCAACCTCCTCGCGGTGCTGGGCGCGCTGATCGCCGCGGGGGTGTCCTTCGAGGCGGCGGTCGCGGCCGTAGCGAGGCTCGAGCCCGTTCCCGGAAGGCTCGAGCGGATGGGCGGCGGCGCCGCGCCCCTCGTCGTCATCGACTACGCGCACACGCCCGACGCGCTCGAGAAGGCGCTCGAGGCCTTGCGTCCCACGGTGGCCGCAGGACATCGCCTCGTGTGCGTGTTCGGCTGCGGCGGCGATCGCGACGCGGGCAAGCGTCCCCTCATGGGGGCGGCCGCGGCGCGCCTCGCCGACCACGTGATCGTCACCAGCGACAACCCGCGCGGCGAGGACCC
>JBDTXQ010000447.1:0-2823 GCA_040006115.1 Usitatibacter sp. | reverse complement strand
GGCCATAGGCGTTATAGCTGCCGGTTTGCTCACGATCGCCGCGAACCTCGCGCGCCGACTCGACGCGATGGTTCAAGCGCGGGTCGAGGGCGGCATAATCCCCCGGGCTCAACGTGACACACTCGCCCTTGAAGTCTGGCTGCGTGCAAACCTCCCACCGGCCCGATTGGACCACCATGCTGGACACCTGGTCCTGGAAGCCGATGGCGCCGAGATTCGGTGTAAATCCGCGCAGCGTCACCTGGCGTCCGCTGAAATTCGGCTGGAGGTAGAGCGTCATTTCCGCCGCTTGCGCGCCGCAGACGACAAGCATGGCGCTGGCGATGACGGCTTTCGGCAACTGACGGCAACGGGCGAGGTTCATGGCGCCTCCATCAAGGGGATGACGCTTTGAGCGTGCCAGGCGTGCAAGGTTCGCGTCACCGGCTGCCTTGCAGTCGGAAGCTCGACGGATCGAGCTCGCCTTTGAAGCGCTCGAGCCAGCGCCCGGTCGCTTCTTCCACCATGTCCAGCACCTGGTCGAATCCCGCGGCGGCGCCGTAGTACGGATCGGGCACGTCCTCGCCCTTCCACTTGCCGCTGGCCTCCAGGAAGAGGCCCACCTTTGCGCGCGCGCCGGGCGGTTGCATCTGGCGAAGGATGCGCAGATGCCCGCGATCCATGGCGAGGATGTAGTCGAAGGAATCGAAGTCCGCTTTCGTCACCCGGGCAGCGCGCTGGGCGGAAAGGTCATAGCCGCGCTGCGAGGCGTGTTTTACCGTTCGTGGGTCGGGCGGCTCCCCCACGTGATAGTCGTGCGTCCCGGCAGACGCCACCCGAATGCGATCGCCAAGGCCTTGCTCGAGCACAAGCTTGCGAAGCACCCCCTCCCCGGTGGGCGAGCGGCAGATGTTGCCGGTGCAGACCACCAGCACCGCGATCGTCGCGCTCACCCCTCGCCGCCCACCATCATCAACCGGTCGCGCAACGTCTTCAGGTCGTCGCGCAGGCTCGCAGCGCGCTCGAATTCCAGGTTGCGTGCCGCGTCGAGCATCTCCTTCTCGAGCTTGCGGATGCGCTGGTCGAGCTGCTTCTCGGAAAGCGCGTCGAACTTCGCCTCCTCCTTGCCGGCTTTCTGGGCGGCGCGCGCGTCGTCGGTGTTGTAGACGCCGTCGATCATGTCCTTGATGAGCTTGGACACGCCCTTGGGTTCGATGCCGTGTTCGAGGTTGAAGGCGACTTGTTTTGCGCGGCGCCGATCGGTCTCCTCGATGGCGAGCTTCATCGAGTCGGTCATCTGGTCGGCGTAGAGGATCGCGGTGCCGTTGATGTGGCGCGCCGCGCGCCCGATGGTCTGGATGAGCGAGCGCCCGGAACGCAGGAACCCCTCCTTGTCGGCGTCGAGGATCGCCACCAGCGACACCTCGGGGATGTCGAGGCCTTCGCGCAGCAGGTTGATGCCCACCAGCACGTCGAAGAGGCCCTTCCTCAGGTCGCGGATGATCTCGACGCGCTCGACCGTGTCGATGTCCGAATGCAAATACCTCACCTTCACGCCGTGCTCGGCGAGGTAATCGCTGAGGTCCTCCGCCATGCGCTTGGTGAGCGTGGTGACGAGGACGCGCTCGTTCACGACCACGCGCTTGTTCACTTCCGACAGCAGGTCGTCCACCTGCGACGATGCCGGGCGCAGGATGAGCGTCGGGTCGATGAGGCCGGTCGGACGCACGACCTGCTCGACCACCTGGCCCGAGTGCTGGCGCTCGTACTCGGCGGGGGTCGCTGAGACGAAGATCGCCTGGCGCACCATGCCTTCGAACTCCTCGAACTTCAGCGGGCGGTTGTCGAGGGCCGAGGGCAGGCGGAAGCCGTATTCGACCAGCACGGTCTTCCTCGAGCGGTCGCCGTGATACATCCCCCCGATCTGCGGCACGGTCACGTGGCTCTCGTCGATCACGATGAGGGCGTCCCTCGGCAAGTAATCGATGAGGGTGGGCGGCGGCTCGCCCGGGGCGCGGCCCGAAAGGTGCCTCGTGTAGTTCTCGATCCCCTTGCAGAAGCCGAGCTCGTTCATCATCTCGAGGTCGAAGTGGGTGCGCTGCTGCAGGCGCTGCAATTCGAGGAGCTTGCCCTGCTGCTGGAATTCCTCGAGGCGGCCGCGCAGCTCGACCTTGATGGTCTCGATCGCGCGCATCACGGTGGAGCGGGGAGTCACGTAATGGCTCTTCGCGTAGAGCGTGAAGCGCGGCAGCTTCTGCAGGAGCTCGCCGGTGAGCGGGTCGAAGAGGGTCAACGTCTCGATCACGTCGTCGTAGAGCGAGATGCGCAGCGCCTGCTCGCTGTTCTCGGCCGGGAAGACGTCGATGGTGTCGCCGCGGACGCGGAAGGTGCCACGGCGGAAATCGATGTCGTTCCTGGTGTACTGCATGCCGGCGAGGCGCGCGAGGAGGTCGCGCTGCGGGATCGGGTCGCGCTCGCGCAGCACCTGGCGCATGTCGGCGTAGTCGTTGGGGTCGCCAATGCCGTAGATGCACGAGACCGTCGCCACGATCACCACGTCGCGGCGTTCGATGAGGCTCTTGGTCGCCGAGAGCCGCATCTGCTCGATGTGCTCGTTGATCGACGAGTCCTTCTCGATGTACAGGTCGCGCGACGGCACGTAGGCCTCGGGCTGGTAGTAGTCGTAGTACGAGACGAAGTATTCGACCGCGTTCTCCGGGAAGAACTCGCGGAACTCGGAGTACAGCTGCGCGGCGAGCGTCTTGTTGGGGGCGATCACGAGCGTGGGCCGCCCGGTCTGCGCGATGACGTTGGCCATCGTGTAGGTCTTGCCGGAGCCGGTCA
>JBDTXQ010000446.1:0-2824 GCA_040006115.1 Usitatibacter sp. | reverse complement strand
CGAAGGTGCTGCAGATCCGCTCGGTGGAATTCGCCGGCAAGTACAAGGTGAAGCTTCGCGTGCTGTCGTCGTTCACGGACGTGAACTCCACCGACATGGGCACGCTCATCACGTTCGAGGAAGACGAGAACATGGAACAAGCCATCATTTCCGGCATTGCGTTCAACCGCGACGAGGCCAAGATCCAGGTGCTGGGCGTCCCCGACCGGCCCGGCATCGCCTTCGCGATCCTGGGCCCGATCGCCGACGCCAACATCGACGTGGACATCATCCTGCAGAACGCGTCCTCCGAAGGGCTCACCGACTTCTCCTTCACTGTGCACAGGAACGAGTACAAGCGCGCGATGCAGATCCTGGAGACCAAGGTGAAGCCCGAGATCAACGCGCGCGGCGTGGTGGGCGACGATCGCATCGCGAAAGTCTCGCTGGTGGGGATCGGAATGCGCACCCACGCGGGCATCGCCTCCAAGATGTTCGGCGCGCTCGCGCAGGAAGGCATCAACATCCAGATGATCTCGACTTCCGAGATCAAGACCTCGGTCGTGGTCGACGAGAAGTACATGGAGCTCGCGGTGCGCGTGCTGCACCGGGTCTTCGAGCTCGACAAGGCGCCCAGCGAGGAAAGGATGAAGCCGTGAAAAAAGCGTACCTGACACGAGTTTTCAAGCTGTACCTGACTCCACTTTTTCTGGGTGCTTCCATGGCGCATGCGCAGGCGACCGACGATCCGTACCAGTGGCTGGAGGACGTGAGCGGCAACAAGTCCATGGCGTGGGTGAAGGAGCAGAACGCGAAGAGCCAGCCGGCGCTCGAGGCGAGGCCCGAGTTCAAGGAGCTGCACGCGCGCCTCGTCTCCATCTACAACTCTCGCGAGCGCATTCCCGCCGTGCAGAAGCGCGGCCAATGGCTCTACAACTTCTGGCAGGACGCGGAGCACCCGCGCGGCCTCTGGCGGCGCGCGACGCTGGACGAGTACCGCAGGAAGGAGCCCAAGTGGCAGGTCATCCTCGACGTGGACGCGCTCGGCGCGGAGGACGACGTGAACTGGGTGTTCAAGGGCGCTCAGTGCCTCTACCCGGATTACCGCCGCTGCCTCGTGTCGCTCTCGCGCGGCGGCGCCGACGCGGTCGAGATCCGCGAGTTCGACGTCGAGACGAAGGCATTCGTGAAGGACGGCTTCGTCCTTCCGGAGTCGAAAGGCGGCGTGTCGTGGCGCGACCTGGGGACGCTTTACGTCGCCCGCGATTTCGGCCCCGGCACGCTCACCAGCTCGGGCTACCCGCGCATCGTGAAGGAATGGAACCGCGGCACGTCGATCGAGTCGGCGCGGACGATCTTCGAGGGCCGCGAAACCGACGTGTCGGTCTCGAGCCACGTCAGCAACGAGCCTGGCAGCAGGTACGACTTCCTGCATCGCGGGATCACGTTCTGGGAGGGCGAGGATTACCTGCGCGTGAAGGGCAAGTGGGTGCTCCTCGATACGCCGCGCGACGCAAGCATTACCGTGGCGAACAACGCGCTCATCGTGAACCTGCGCAAGGACTGGAAGCTGCCGGGCGCGACCTACAAGGCGGGCTCGCTCATCTCCATCGGCCTCGACCGGTTCCTCGCGGGCGCCCGGGGGTTCGACGTGATCTACCAGCCCGGCCCGCGCCAGGCGCTGCAGGATTTCGCGATCACGCGCGACGCGATCGTCCTCGACATCCTCGACAACGTGAAGAGCCGCGTAGCGGAGGTGCGCCGCGAGGCAGACAAGTGGGTGCGAAAGGATGTGCCCGTGCCTCCCGCGGCCGCGATCGGCGTGAGCGCCGTCGACCGGAACGAGAGCGACGACTACTGGATGACGGTCACGAGCTTCGTCGAGCCCACCACGCTCTACCTCGCGA
Organism: Usitatibacter sp.; assembly: GCA_040006115.1. GTDB lineage: Bacteria > Pseudomonadota > Gammaproteobacteria > Burkholderiales > Usitatibacteraceae > Usitatibacter. The sequence continues at coordinate 938 of JBDTXQ010000446.1, read as the reverse complement.
CGCCGGGCAAGCCCGCGCGCGAGAAGCTGAAGGCATTGCCGGCGTTCTTCGACGCGAAGGGCCTGAAGACCACGCAGGGCGAAGCCACCTCGCGCGACGGGACGAAGATTCCGTATTTCGTGGTGATGCGCGCCGGCGCGAAGATGGACGGATCGAATCCCACGATCCTCTACGGCTACGGCGGCTACGAGATCTCGATGGTGCCAAGCTACAGCGGCACGCTCGGTTCCGCGTGGCTCGAACGCGGCGGGGTTTGGGTGCTCGCCAACATCCGCGGCGGCGGCGAATTCGGCCCGCAATGGCACACCACGGCAGTTCGCGAAGGGCGGCAGAAGGCGCACGACGACTTCATCGCGGTGGCCGAGGACGTGATCAAGCGGCGCATCACCTCGCCCAAGCACCTCGGCATCATGGGGGGAAGCCAGGGCGGGCTGCTGGTCGGGGCCGCGTTCACGCAGCGCCCCGAGCTCTTCAAGGCGGTCGTCTGCCAGGTCCCGCTCCTCGACATGCGCCGCTTCAACAAGCTGCTGGCCGGAGCTTCGTGGATGGGCGAGTACGGGGACCCGGACAAGGCAGAGGACTGGGCCTTCATCTCGAAGTACTCGCCCTACCAGAACGTGGTTAAGGACAAGAAGTACCCGCGCGTCTTCTTCACCACGTCGACCCGCGATGACCGCGTGCACCCCGGCCACGCGCGCAAGATGGTCGCGAAGATGAGCGAGCAGGGCCACGACGTGCTGTACTACGAGAACATAGAGGGCGGTCACGCCGCCGGCAGCACGCCCGCGCAGCAGGCCTACATGTGGGCTCTCACGTACACGTTCTTCCTCAACGAGCTGCGCTGAAAGGCGGGAGCCCGCCCCCCGATCTGCTAAAATTCACCTTCGCCGGAGAGATGCCCGAGTGGCCGAAGGGGGCGCCCTGCTAAGGCGTTATAT
>JBDTXQ010000445.1:0-2827 GCA_040006115.1 Usitatibacter sp. | reverse complement strand
TCTTCGCCAAGGCGATGGCGAGCGACGCCGACGGGCTCTCCTTCGACCTCGAGGACGCGGTCGACGAGTCGATGAAGGACGAGGCGAGGAGGAGCCTCGCCGCTTTCCTGCGAACGCTCGAACCGGGGCACGGCAAGACCCTCATCGTGCGCGTGAACGGGCTCGGCACGGCGCACTTCGAGGCCGACATCGAGGCGATCGTTGGGCCCAACCTCGACCTCGTGAACCTGCCCAAGCCGGAGTCGGCTGACGACGTGCGCGCGTGCGCCGACGCGATTGCCATCGCCGAGCGCCGCGCCGGCGCCCAGCCGATCGGCATTCTCGCCAACATCGAGTCTCCCAAGGCGTACCGGCTCGCCGCGCAGATCGCCGAAGCGAGCCCGCGCGTGGCGGGCCTGCAGGCGGGATGGGGCGATCTCATCGAGCCCCTCGACATGGATCGCTACAACCCGGCGATGATCGAGGCGCTGCTGCTGCACATCCGCATCGCCGCGGGCGAGGCCGGCGTGTGGGCCTACGACGGCGCCTTCGCCAACATCAAGGATCCGGACGGCTACCGGCTCGAGGCCGAGAGCTCGCGCCGCCTGGGCTTCCTCGGCAAGAGCTGCATCCATCCGACCCAGGTTCCCATCGCCAACGCCGTGTTCCGCCCGAGCGACGCGGAGATAGCGCACTCGCTGAAGGTGGTCGAGGCCGCGCGCGACGCGGCGATCCGCGGCGTGGGCGCCTTCACCGTGAACGGCAGGATGGTCGACGGCCCCTTCGTGCGCCGCGCCGAATCGATCCTCGAGCGCGCGCGCAGGCTGAGCCTCATCGCCCCCGAAGAAGGAACCATCCAATGAATGGAATCTTCGCGGCGCTTCTCGCGCTGTTCGCGCTGGCCGCGAGCCCCGCGTTCGCGCAGCTGAATTTCCCTTCGAAGCCGGTCACCATCATCGTCCCGTATCCCGCGGGCGGATCCAACGACACCTTCGCGCGCGAGATCGGCAGGAAGCTCTCCGACGCGTGGAAGATCCCGGTGATCGTCGACAACCGCCCTGGCGCGGGGGGCTCGATCGGCGCGGCGATCGTCGCGAAGGCGGCGCCCGACGGCTACACGCTGTGCCTGCTCTCGTCGTCGTTCACCACCAACGCCGCGATCCAGACCAACCTGCCGTTCGATCCGGTGGCGGGCTTCGCGCCGGTCGCGATGGTCGCGAAGGGGCCGATGCTGCTTACGGTGTCGAACAAGCTCCCCGTGAAGTCGACGCTCGAGCTCTTCGCGCTCGCTCGCGCCAACCCCGGCAAGCTCAACTACGGGTCGTCGGGACAGGGAAGCACCAACCACTTCGCCACCGAATTGCTCATGGAGGCGGCGCACATCCAGATGACGCACGTCCCCTACAAGGGAATGGCACAGGCCGTGACCGACGTCATCGGCGGCCACGTCGACGTGCTCGTCGCGAGCGCGCCGTCGATCTACCAGCACGTGAAGGCGGGCAAGGTGCGCGGCCTGGGCGTGACGAGCAAGGGCCGCTCGCAGGTGATCCCCGACCTTCCGCCGGTCGCGGAGATGGGAGTGCCCGGCTACAGCTTCGAGCTCTGGTGGGGTATCCTCGCCCCGCCGAAGACGCCCCCCGACGTCGTGATCCAGCTGAACATCGACGTGAACCGGATCCTCAACACGCCCGAGATGAAGGAAGTGTTCCTGCGCGAGGGCGCCGAGCCCGCGCCGATGTCCGCCGCCGCGTTCGCCGCGACCATCAAGAACGAGATCGAAGGCTGGAAGAAAGTCGCGCAGGCCGCGAACATCAAGCCGGAATGACCCTCAGGAAGCGCGACTACACGCCCGGCAGGCGCGGGGCCCTCGACGGTGTTCGGGTCCTCGACCTCTCGCGCCTCGTCGCGGGCAACACGCTCACTGGGCTCCTCGCCGATTTCGGCGCGGAGGTGGTCAAGGTCGAACCCGAGGCGGGCGACACGCTGCGCGCGTGGCGCACCCACGACGTGCAGGTCAACTGGAAGCTCTACGCGCGCAACAAGAAGAGCATCGCCCTCGAGCTGAGGAAGCCCGAGGCGCGCGAGCTGCTCCTGAAGATGGTCGAGAAGGCCGACGTGTTCGTGGAGAGCTTCCGCCCCGACACGCTCGAGAAGATGGGCCTCGCGCCGGACGTGCTCCTCGCGCGCAATCCGAAGCTCGTCATCGTGCGCATCTCCGGGTGGGGGCAGACCGGGCCCTACCGGCGCCGTCCCGGATTCGGCACGTTGGTCGAGGGCATCTCGGGCTTCGCGTCGTTCAACGGTTTTCCCGACCGCGAGCCGGTGCTTCCGCCGATGTACATGGCGGACTCCTATGCGGGGCTCTATGGCGCCTCGGGTGTGTTGATCGCGCTTCGCGAGGTGGAGGTGAACGGCGGCAAGGGCCAGGTGATCGACCTGCCGCTCCTCGATCCGCTCTTCACGGTGCTGGGGCCGCAGGCGGCGAGCTATCGCCTCACCGGCAAGGTCAAGCCGCGCACCGGCAGCCGCTCCACCAACTCGGGCCCGCGCAACGCTTATCGCGCCAAGGACGGGCATTACGTGGCGCTTTCCGCCTCGACGCAGAAGATGGCCGAGCGCGTGTTTGCCTCGATCGGCCGCCCCGACCTAGTCGACAACCCGCGCTACCGGACCAACGCCGACCGCTTGAAGAACGCGCTCGAGCTCGACGCGATCATCGGCGAATTCATCGCGCGCCGCACCCAGGCGGAAAACGTCGCCTTCTTCGAGGAGGCCGAGGTCACCATCGGCCCCATCTACGACATCACGCAGATCCTCGAGGACCCGCACTTCATCGAGCGCGAGGTGA
>JBDTXQ010000444.1:0-2841 GCA_040006115.1 Usitatibacter sp. | reverse complement strand
CCGGTGCGGTGGGCACGACGCGCGCGACGAGCCTTGGGGCGACGGTGCGGGAGACGAGCTTCAGGATGGCCGGCAAGGGGTCGAGGTTTCCAGGCGGACGGGAGTGCCGATCTTCGTCCCCATGCTGGCAGAGCGTCTGTGCGTTACCGAACTAACCCTATAGCGGCATCCCGGGCGCGCGCACGCCGCCAATTCGCATCAGCATCGCGGGCGCAAGCTGCGCGAGCGAAGTGATGCCGAGCTGCGCCATGCCGCGGTAGAGCTCGCCCTGCAGGATCCCGTAGGCGTGGCGCACGCCCGCCTCACCCGCGATCGCCGCGGCGTAGTTGAATGGGCGGCCGACGAACACGAACGCGGCGCCGAGCGCGAGGGCCTTCATGACATCGGTGCCTCGACGGATTCCGCTGTCCATCATCACCGGGATGCCGCCCGCGGCTTCGATGATCGAGGACAGCACACGCAGCGGCGAGACCGTGTAGTCGAGCTGGCGCCCGCCGTGGTTGGAGACGATGAGCCCGTCCACCCCGTTGTCGCGCGCGATGCGGGCGTCCAGCGGATTCATCACGCCCTTCACCAGCAGGCGCCCCTGCCAGCGCTTGCGGATGGTCGCGAGGTGGTCCCAGTCGAGATGATCCTTCCTGGAGAAATCGCGCTCCACGTCACGCGCGAGGATCGGCGCGCCGCGCGTGGCGAAGGAGTTCTCGAAGTGCGGCATGCCGTGCTTCATCACCGTGCGCAGCGCGTTGCCGAAGAGCCAGCGCGGATGGGTGATGCCGTCCCAGGCGAGGCGCAAGCTCGGGCGAAGCGGCGTCGAGAAGCCGGCGCGCACGTTGTTCTCGCGGTTGGAAAGCACGGCCACGTCCACGGTGACCACCAGCGTCTTGAATCCCGCCGCCGCCGCGCGGTCGACGAGACCCACGATCTTCGCCTCCTCGCCCGGGAGGTAGGCCTGGAACCACGTCTCCGGACAACGTGCGCAGACCTCCTCGAGCGGGATCAACGAGGAGCCGCTCATGATCATCGGGATGCTCGACGCCTTCGCGCCTGCGGCCTGCACCAGGTCGCCGCGGTAGGCGGAAAGCGCGCTGATGCCCATGGGCGCGATGCCGAAGGGCGCGGAATACTCGCGGCCGAAAAGCTTGGTCGCGGTAGTGCGCTTCGAGACATCGACCAGCACGCGCGGGATGAAGCCCAGCTCGTCGAACGCCGCGCGGTTGTCCCTCAGCGACGCGTCGGTCTCGACTCCCCCCGATACGTAGGCGAACACCGGGCGCGGCAGGCGGCGGCGCGCGGCGTGCTCGAAGTCGTCGAGCGACAGGATGGTGCGAAGATCCCGGGACAAGGCTCGGAAGGTCCGGTGGAGGAAGAGCCGAACTATGCCACGACTGCCGATAGAATCGAGGGATGAGCAGCGCGCCCAGGACTTCGCCGAGCTCGGCCTGACCGAGGTCGCGATCTGGGGCGAGCGAGCGCCCTCCGGCGTGAAGTAAGATTGGTTTCCGAGGAGATCGCCATGAACGACAAGGCTTCGCCCATGCTTTCCGAGATTCGCCGCGACTTCGAGCGCGTCTCGCCCGAGATCGTGCAACGCGCCTCGGAGTTCGCCGCCTCGATCCTGGCGGACGTGGCCGGGCGCCGCGGCACGCTCGACGGGCGAATTGCCGCGGTCTCGCCGTCGATGAGGATGGCCGGGCCCGCTTTCACGATCGAGGTGCGCCCGGGCGACAACCTGATGATCCACGCGGCCATTTCGATGGCGCGGCCCGGGGACATCCTCGTGGTCGACGGCAAGGGCGACCGCACTTGCGCGCTGATGGGCTCGATCATGATCAACGCCTGCAAGAAGCTGGGCCTGGGCGGCGTGGTCCTCGACGCCGCGGTGCGCGACGTTGAGGAGCTGCGCGAGCTGGGCTTCCCCGTCTACGCCGTCGGCACCAATCCCAACGGCCCCACCAAGTTCGTGCCGGGGCGCATCAACTGGCCGGTCTCGTGCGGCGGCATCTCGGTCAATCCCGGCGACCTCATCGTGGGCGACGCGGACGGCGTGGTGGTGGTCGAGCGCGAGAAGGTCGGATCGCTCCTCGAAGCGGCGGCGAAGAAGGTCGCCGAGGAGCGCGCGCGCATCGCCGACATCGTCGCGGGAAAGAACCTGCGCCCGAAGTGGCTCGACGGCTCGCTGCGCGCCGCCGGCGTGCTGAAGGAAGGCGAAACCCTCTAAGGCAAAACCGGGTTTAGTCGAGAGGGGTCGAGGCGAATTCGGGCAGCGCCTCGGCGCGCCGCGAGTAGGCGACGAGCGCGGGGTACTTCGCGGCGGGAATCTCGGCGGCGTTGTAGTACTGGCCGAAGCGCCACGCGACGGCGGTCATCATGTCGGCGGCGGTGAAGCGCTCGCCATGCAGCCACGGGCTGGCGCTCGCCGCCATGGGCTCGAGCTCCCCGAAGGCGGTGTTCGCCTGGCCGACGATGCGCTCGAGCCAGGCGGGATGCACCTTGTCTTTCGGGCGCTGGCTCTTCTCGTAGACGATGCTCACGCACTTGTCGGCCGCGGCCAGGGCGAATCCGATCACGCTGAGAGCACGGCGCCGGCGGTCGAGCTCGACCGGGAGCAGCCGCTTCGCCGGAGCCACCGTCGCCTCGAGGTAGTCCAGGATGAGCGTGGAATCCATGAGGACGGTGCCGTCGTCGCACAAGAGGGTCGGGGCCTTCACCACCGGGTTCACCTTGCGGAACTCGTCGAAGTGGCGAAATACGGAAACCGCGCGATGCTCGAACGCGATGCCCATCATCTTCATGGAGATCGCGCAGCGCCGCACGTAGGGGGAGTCGAGCATGCCGATGAGG
>JBDTXQ010000443.1:0-2845 GCA_040006115.1 Usitatibacter sp. | reverse complement strand
CGTGCCGCGAGGGCGTGTGCGGCTCCGACGCGATGAACATCAACGGCAAGAACGGGCTCGCGTGCATCACCAAGCTCGCCGACATCGCCGAGCCCGTGGTGATCAGGCCGCTGCCGGGGCTGCCAATCATCCGCGACCTGATCGTCGACATGACGCAGTTCTTCGCCCAGTACCACTCGGTCAAGCCGTACCTGGTCAACGACGAGCCGCCGCCCGAGAAGGAGCGCCTGCAGTCGCCCGAGCAGCGCGAGGAGCTGAACGGCCTCTACGAATGCATCCTGTGCGCGTGCTGCTCGACGGCGTGCCCGAGCTTCTGGTGGAACCCGGACAAGTTCGTGGGCCCCGCGGGCCTGCTGAACGCCTATCGATTCATCGCCGACAGCCGCGACAGCGCGCACAACGAGCGCCTCGACGACCTCGAGGACCCGTATCGCCTCTTCCGCTGCCACACCATCATGAATTGCGTCGACGTGTGCCCCAAGGGCCTCAACCCGACGCTCGCCATCGGCCGCATCAAGGAGCTGCTGGTCAAACGCGCGGTTTGATGGACGAGAGGTCCATCGAACGCCTGAAGTGGAGGACCCGGCGAGGGCTGCTGGAGCTCGACATTGTCTTCGACAGGTTCTGGAAGGGTCCGGGAACGACAATGGACGCAGGGCAGGCCGAGGCGCTGGAACGGCTGTTGCTTTTGCCCGATAACGACTTGCTCGATCTGGTGATGGGGCGGGCCGAGACGCCGGATGCAAGCCTCCGGCCGATGCTTGAAAAACTGCGCACGACTTAGGAGCCACCGAAGATGGATGCCAAAGGCAAGGTCACACTCAACTACGGTCCCGACAAGAACCTCGAGCTCCCGACCTACGGCGGCACGATCGGGCCGGACGTGTTCGACATCCGCGCGCTCTACGGCAAGACCGGGATGTTCACCTACGACCCGGGCTTCATGTCGACGGCCGCGTGCCAGTCGAAGATCACCTACATCGACGGCGACAAGGGCGTGCTGCTCTATCGCGGGTACCCGATCGAGCAGCTCGCCACGCACTGCGATTTCCTCGAGGTCTGCTACCTGCTGCTGAACGGCGAATTGCCGAAGAAGGCCGAGAAGGAGAAGTTCGACTGGACGGTCTCGCGCCACACGATGGTGCACGAGCAGCTCGCGCGGCTCTTCCAGGGCTTCCGCCGCGACTCGCATCCGATGGCGGTGATGGTAGGCGTGGTGGGCGCGCTGTCCGCGTTCTATCACGACTCCCTCGACATCACCAACCCCGAGCATCGCGAGATCTCCGCCTTCCGCCTCATTGCGAAGCTGCCGACCATCGTCGCCATGGCCTACAAGTACAACATGGGCCAGCCGTTCATGTACCCCCGGAACGACCTGGGCTACGTGCCCAACTTCATGCGCATGATGTTCGGCGTGCCGGCCGAGGAGTACCAGCAGAACGAAGTTCTCAACCGCGCGCTCGACCGGATCTTCATCCTGCACGCCGACCACGAGCAGAACGCATCTACATCGACCGTACGCCTGGCGGGTTCGTCCGGCGCGAATCCATTCGCCTGCATCGCCTCCGGCATCGCGTGCCTGTGGGGGCCCGCGCACGGCGGCGCCAACGAGGCGGCGCTGCAGATGCTGATCGACCTGCAGAAGGAGGGCGGCATCGCCAAGGTGGGCGAGTTCGTGAAGAAGGTGAAGGACAAGAACTCGGGCGTGAAGCTGATGGGCTTCGGCCACCGCGTCTACAAGAACTACGATCCGCGCGCCAAGCTCATGCAGGAGACCACGCGCGAGGTGCTGGCGGCCGTGGGCGCCGAGAATGATCCGCTGCTGCCGCTCGCGATGGCGCTCGAGAAGATCGCTCTCGAGGACGAGTATTTCGTCTCGCGCAAGCTCTACCCCAACGTGGACTTCTACTCGGGCATCGTGCAGCGCGCGCTCGGCATCCCGACCTCGATGTTCACCTGCATCTTCGCGCTGGCCCGCACCGTGGGCTGGATCGCGCAATGGAATGAAATGATCTCGGACCCCGAGCAGAAGATCGGGCGCCCGCGCCAGCTCTACGTGGGCCCCACCCAGAGGGACGTGGTGCCGATCGCGAAAAGGAAATAGCCATGGCCAGCGTGATGAAGGATTTCGAAGCCTCCTCCCAGCTGAACGGCGCCAACGCGCCGTATGTCGAGGAGCAGTACGAGCGCTACCTCGCCGACCCCGCCGCCGTGGACGCCTCGTGGCGCACCGTGTTCGACGCATGGCAGAAGGACGGCAACGCCCGCAAGGACGTCGCCCATTCGCCGGTGATCGCCGCCTTCGAGAGCCTCGGGCGCACCTTCGCGTCGAGCGCTCCGGGGCCGGCCGCGGGCGACGGCAAGGAATTGAAGGTGCTCCAGTACATCCGCGCGCACCGCGTGATGGGCTCGCGCTACTCGCAGCTCGATCCGCTGAAGCGCCTCGAGCGCACGCCCGTCCCGGAGCTCGAGCTCTCCTACTACGGCCTCGCCGACGGCGACATGGACCGCGAGTTCTCGCCCGGATCGTGGCAGGGAATCAGCGGCCCCATGAAGCTTCGCGACGTCGTGGCCGCGGTGAAGAAGACCTACTGCGGCACCATCGGGATCGAGTACATGTACATCTCGAACACAGCGGAGAAGCGCTGGATCCAGAAGAAGTTCGAGGGGTCGCTGTCGACGCCCAGCTTCGGCCCCGAGCAGAAGCGCTGGATCCTCGAGCGCATCACCGCTTCGGAGACGCTCGAGAGATACCTCCACACGCGCTACGTGGGCCAGAAGCGCTTCTCCGGCGAGGGCGGCGAAAGCATGATCCCGATGCTCGACACCGTGATCGAGAACGCCG
>JBDTXQ010000442.1:0-2846 GCA_040006115.1 Usitatibacter sp. | reverse complement strand
GGGCGCTCATGAAGATGGGGGTGATCGATCGCTACATCGACTTTCTCGGCGATCCCTGGAACGCGCGCCTGTCCGTGATCGCGGCCAACGTCTGGCGCGGCGTGCCTTTCGTCGCGATCTGCCTGCTCGCAGGGCTGCAGACGATCTCGCCGTCGCTCTACGAGGCGGCGGCGCTCGACGGCGCGACGCCATGGCAGCGCTTTCGCTTCGTGACGCTGCCGCTCCTCACGCCGATCATCGCGGTGGTGATGACGTTCTCGGTGCTCTTCACCTTCACGGATTTCCAGCTGATCTACGTGATCACGCGCGGAGGCCCGCTGAATTCCACGCACCTCATGGCCACGCTCTCCTTCCAGCGCGCGATCTCGGGGGGCTCGCTGGGCGAGGGCGCCGCGCTCGCGACGATGATGATCCCGTTCCTGCTCGCCGCGATCCTCTTCAGCTACTTCGGCCTGCAACGGCGCAAGTGGCAACAGGGCGGAAGGGATTGAGATGAAGGCGGACGACGTCCAGACCCAGGGCATGACCTACCTCGACTCGCTGCCGAGGCGCGTGGTGACGCTTTACGCCCCGCTCGGCATATTCGTATTCGTGCTCCTCTTCCCGTTCTACTGGATGGCGACCACCGCGTTGAAGCCCAACGCGGAGCTCCTCTCGCGCGAGGGCAACCCGTTCTGGGTGGCGAACCCGACGTTCGAGCACTTCCGGCACCTGATCTTCGAGACGCCGTACCCCGAATGGATGTGGAACACGGTGCTGGTGTCGGTGGTCGCGACCTTCACCTCGCTCGCGGCGAGCGTGTTTGCCGCCTACGCGATCGAGCGGCTGCGCTTCAAGGGCTCCAAGCAGGTGGGGCTCGCGATCTTCCTCGCCTACCTCGTGCCCCCGTCGATCCTATTCATCCCGCTCGCCGCGATCGTCGTGAAGCTCGGGATCTTCGACACCCGCTGGGCTTTGATCCTCACCTATCCCACGTTCCTCATTCCTTTCTGCACGTGGCTGCTGATGGGCTACTTCCGCTCGATCCCCTACGAGCTCGAGGAGTGCGCCCTCATCGACGGCGCCACGCGCTGGCAGATCCTGGTAAAGATCATCCTGCCGCTCGCAGTGCCGGGGTTGATTTCGGCCGGGATCTTCGCCTTCACGCTCTCGTGGAACGAGTTCATCTACGCGCTCACGTTCGTATCGTCGTCGGAAGTGAAGACCGTGCCCGTGGGCGTGGTGACCGAGTTGGTCGAAGGCGACGTCTACCACTGGGGCGCGTTGATGGCCGGCGCGCTGCTGGGATCGCTGCCGGTGGCGATCATGTATTCGTTCTTCGTGGAGTACTACGTCTCCGGGATGACCGGAGCGGTCAAGGAATAGTCGTGGACGTCGGCCTCGTCGGCCTGGGAGCCATGGGCCGCGGCATGGCGTCGTCGTTGCGGCGCGGCGGCCACCGGGTGCACGTGTTCGACGTGCGCAGCGACGCGGTGGGCGACTTCGTGAAGGATGGAGGCGTTGCGTGCTCGAGCCCGGCGGAAGCGGCGCGCGCGTGCGAAGTGGTGATCTCGGTCGTCGTGAACGCGGACCAGACTTGGGAGGTGCTGTTCGGCGAAGGCGGCGTCGCCGCCGCGATGAAGTCCGGGAGCGTGTTCGTCATGTGCTCGACCGTCGATCCGCAGTGGTCGATCGCGCTCGAGGAGCGCCTCGAATCGATGGGGCTCGCGTATCTCGATGCGCCGATCTCCGGCGGTGCGGCGAAGGCGGCCAAAGGCGAGATCACGATGATGACTTCCGGCAAGCCCGCGGCCTATGCGAAGTGCGGCGGCGTGCTGGAGAGCATGGCGGCCAAGGTCTATCGGCTCGGGGACCGCGCGGGGCCGGGCAGCACCGTGAAGATCGTGAACCAGCTTCTCGCGGGCGTGCACATCGCCGCCGCGGCCGAAGCCATGGCGCTCGGCATCCGTGCAGGCGTGAAGGCCGAAAACATCTACGAGGTCATCACCCACAGCGCCGGCAACAGCTGGATGTTCGAGAACCGCATGGCGCACGTGCTCGCGGGCGACTACACCGCGCTCTCGGCGGTGGACATCTTCGTGAAGGACCTGGGGATCGTCCTGGACACCGCGCGGGCGAGCAAATTTCCGTTGCCGCTGGCCTCGACCGCGCACCAGATGTTCATGCAGGCTTCGTCCGCCGGACACGGGCGCGAGGACGATGCCGCGGTGATCAAGATCTTTCCCGGAATCGACCTCCCGCCGAAAAAATGAAACGACTTCCAGCCTTGGCAATGCTCGGTGCGATGGTGGCGGGATGCGCGGCGCTCACCGTGGCGCAGCCCGGCGGCGGGGCGAAGCCGACGTACCTCGACGCGGTCACCGAATCGGTGCCGAACGTGGCGGCGCTCGGGCGCCGCATCTGGACCCCGGGCCTCGACGACGGTTACGTGCCGCAGGGTCTCACCAACGCCGATGGCTATCTCTTCGTGAGCAGCTATCTTCCGTCGCCCGACTTGAAGTCGAACACGGGTCCCTGCCGAGTGTTCCGCATCGAGCAGGCGAGCGGCAAGGCGGCGGGATCGTTCGATCTGCCCGTCGGCGCGTGCACGCACGCCGGCGGCCTCGCTTACATGGGCAACGGGCGACTGCTGCTCGCCGACACGCGCCAGCTCTTTCGCATCGACCTCGCCAAGGCGCTGGCCAGCGGAAAGGCCGAGGGCGCCATGAAGGCGGTGAAGATCGCCGGCGAGCTGCGCGGCTCCTACGCGACCTTCGACGGCAAGGACGCGTGGATCGGCACGTGGACGAAGGAGGAGCCGCACGCGCGCATGTTCCGCCTCGATCCGCGCCTGTTCGACGACTACG
>JBDTXQ010000441.1:0-2863 GCA_040006115.1 Usitatibacter sp. | reverse complement strand
GCCACCGCGGCGGGGAAGGGCGGCTCGCCCACGTGGTAATCGTGCGTGCCCACCGAATCGATCTGGCAGCCCTTGTCGATGCCCGCTTCGGCGAGGATCTTGCGAAACACACCCTCTGCCATCGGAGAACGGCAAATGTTCGCGGTACAGACGAAGAGGACGGAGCGCATGTCAGGCTGCGGGAAGGACTTTGTCGGCCCCGCGGGCGTTCACGATGCGGCGCCCTTCGAGGGCGCGCCATGCGCGTTGGATCCAGAGGTGATACGCGAAGAAGCCGAAGAAGAACGGCAGGAAAAGCGCGGGCTCGGGCACGCCGAGGCGCCAACCGAAGTAGCCTACGGCGCCGAACGCAACCGATAGCGTGACGAGGATGCCGAGAGTCTGCCCGTGGGTATGGCCGCGCGCGAGGAGGTAGTGGTGGATGTGGTGGCTATCCGCGAGGAAGGGGCTCTTGCGGGCCGCGACGCGACGCAGCATGAGCGACACGCAGTCGGCGAGCGGCAGGAGGATGACCCACAGCGCCGCGATGGGAGGGAAGGTGCGGCCCTGGCCTTGCGTGAGATCGATCGCAAACCAGCCGAGAGCAAAGCCGATCATGAGGCTGCCGGCGTCGCCCAAGAACACCTTGGCGCGCGGCTGCCACGGGAAGCGCAGGTTGAAGAGGAGGAAGCCTGCGATCGCGCCGCAGAAGATGAGGGCGGTCTTGAACTGCACCTCGAGGCCCGATTGCGCCGCCACCGCGCAATACCAGGCGAACGCGACGAGTGCGATGGAGCCGCCGAGGCCGTCAAGGCCATCGACCATGTTGATCGAGTTCACCACGCCGACGATGGCGAACACAGTCATCGGAACCGCAAAGATCCACAGGCCGATAGACTTGAAGCCAAGCAGGTTCCCCACCGAGGTGAGCTCCACGCCCGCGCCCCAGATCATCACCGCCGAGGCGACGATCTGAATCGCGAACTTCATGCGCGGGCGGATCTCCGCGACGTCGTCCCACATGCCGACTGCGATCACGATGGAAAGGGCGAAAAGGAAATAGCCGGCGCTCGTCGCAATGCCTATGAGGACGGCTGCGCCAAGCAGGGCAAGGAAGATCGCGAGGCCACCCACGAGGGGCACCGGCGCGTGATGGGCTTTGCGGCCGCCGGGCTCATCGACGAGGCGCAATGTTCCGGCAGCTCGTGCAAGGACGAGCGTTGCCGCGGTGCCCGCCAGGAAGGCGAACGTCAGCGCGACCAGCCATAGGAGATCGTTGCCGGATGCCATCCCCTCAAAATAGCACGGACAGGGCCGCGAATCTACTGTTAAAAGAATGGGTTACGGTTGAAACACTATAGGCGCCAGACCTTCAGGCCCCGAGCGATCATGGCGTCTCGATCAAGGACCGACTTGACATCGATGACGCAGCCACCGCCGATGACCTTCGAGAGAAGCTCGTCGCGCGGCATTGCGAGGAATTCCTGGTGCGCTACCGCCAGGACGAGGGCGTCGGCCTTCGGAAGCGCGTCCCAGGCGCCGAGCTTGATGCCATATTCTTGCTGCGCATCCTTGGCGTTCACGCGAGGATCGTGAACGGTGACCTCCACGCCGAAGCTTTCCAGCTCTCTGATGATGTCGACGACTTTGCTGTTGCGCAGATCCGGGCAGTTTTCCTTGAACGCGAGCCCGAGTACCACGACCTTCGAGCCGTTCACCGGGCGGCCCTGCGCGACCATGCATTTCACGGTCTGTTCGGCAACGAACTTGCCCATGCCGTCGTTGATTCTGCGGCCCGCCAGGATGACCTCGGGATGGTGCCCCCACTTCTCGGCGGCATGGGTCAGGTAGTAGGGGTCCACGCCGATGCAGTGGCCGCCGACAAGGCCTGGCTTGAACTTGAGGAAGTTCCATTTGGTGCCCGCGGCCTCGAGGACCTCAGTGGTGTCGATGCCCATCTTGTGGAAGATGATGGCGAGCTCGTTCATGAGGGAGATGTTCAGGTCGCGCTGGGTGTTCTCGATCACCTTCGCCGCTTCCGCGACCTTGATGCTGCTCGCGCGGTGGACGCCCGCCTTCACGACGAGTTCATAGAGCTTCGCCACCCTGTCGAGGGTATCCGGCGTGTCCCCCGCAACGACCTTCATGATCGTCGTGAGGGTGTGCTGCTTGTCGCCCGGGTTGATTCGCTCGGGAGAGTACCCGAGGAAAAAATCCTTCTTCCACTTCTTGCCCGACACTCGCTCCAACTCGGGGACGCAGATTTCCTCGGTCGCGCCTGGATAGACAGTGGATTCGAAGATGACCGTGACGCCGACTCTCATGTGCTCACCGATGCTGCGGCACGCCGAGAGCATTGGGCTGAAGTCCGGGAGGTGGGCGTCATCCACCGGTGTTGGAACCGCCACGACAATGGCGTCAGCGCGACCCAACGCTGAGGGGTCAGTGGTGAATATCAATCTAGACGCCGCCCTGAGCTCAGTCTCGCTCAGCTCGCCAGTGGGGTCGTGGAACGCCTTATAGTGGCCAACCTTCGATTTCGATAGATCAAAGCCGATCGTATCGATGACCTTGCCGAACTCGACCGCTAGAGGCAACCCGACGTAGCCAAGGCCGACAACGCCGAGCGTGGGATTCTTCGCGCGGGTCATGGCTTGGCGTCATTCAAGCGTTTTAGAAATGAAAATCGAGAATTCGCGGACTCGGACGCCTCGACGAAGGACGACATGGTTGGCCTTATGCGGAGAATCTTATTTGAGTACATCCGCGTCCTTGTCGCAGTCACGGATTTCTGCTTATCAGGATCGTGGTCAGGCAGGCCCGACGATTGGTGGCTGCCGCCAATAGATATGCCGGAACCGAAGCAATAGCGAGAATCGCTTTC
>JBDTXQ010000440.1:0-2867 GCA_040006115.1 Usitatibacter sp. | reverse complement strand
GAGCTGGGCGCCGCGACCGTCCAGGGCGACGTCTGGCAGAACCTCTCGCTCGATCGCTACCGGGGCGAGGCTGGCATCGCGATACTGCCGCTGGTAATCCTCGCGGACGCCGCCGCGCCGGGGCTTGCACCGGTGCGCGACAAGCCCGACACGGGCGTGGAAAGGCACCGGGAGTACGCGCTCACGTGGTTCTCGCTGGCCGCAACCACGCTCGTCCTCTGGATCGCGCTCAACCTGAAGAGGGTCCGGTGAAGGTCGGGGCGCGCGCGAAGCTCATGATCCTCGCCGCGCTCTTCTTCGCGCCGATCGCGGCGTCGTTCTTCGCGTACTACGTCCTGCGCCCCGGCCCCACGGCGAACTATGGCGAGCTCCTGCTTCCGCCCGCCACCCTTCCGGAACACCCGCTCACGCGCCCCGACGGCAACGTCTTCCGTTTCGCCGAGATGGGGGATCGCTGGATCCTGGTGGCGTCCGATTCGGGAGCGTGCTCGGTCGAGTGCGCCGCCAAGGTCCGTGCGATGCGCCAGGTGCGCCTCGCCCTGGGACGCAACGCCTCCCGCGTGGCGCGCGTCCTGGTGGTCGACGACCTTTCAGCGCCCGATCCCGCGGCCTTCGCGCCCCTCGAGGACCTGGTGATCGCGATCACGCCCCGTGGCCTCATGCTGCCGCCAGGGGCCGGCAACGATCGCGCCCACATCTACCTCGTGGACCCGCGCGGCAACGTGATGATGCGCTGGCCCGCCGCGCCGCAGATGCGCGGGATGCTGAAGGACCTGGAGCGGCTGCTCAAGGCCTCGCAGATAGGTTGATGGGTTAAAATTGGCGGCTCCCATGCTCCAACAAGCCTCCGCCCAGATCCCCGGCATCGGCGTCCAATTCTGGCGCCTCACCAAGCCGCGCGTGGTCTCCCTCGTCGTCTTCACGGCGGTGATCGGGATGCTGCTTGCCACGCCGCTCATGCCGCCTCCGGGCCTGCTTTTCGCAGCGACGCTCGGCATCGCGCTCGTGGCCGGCGCCGCCGCGGCGTTCAACTGCCTGGTCGAGCAGAAGATCGACGCGGCGATGGCGCGCACGCGCGGGCGCCCGACGGTGACCGGCACCATCTCGCAGGCGCAGATCATGATCTTCTCGGGCGCGGTGGGCGGCCTCGGCCTCGCGATCCTCTGGCACGCGGTGAATCCGCTCACCATGTGGCTCACCCTCGCGACCTTCGTCGGATACGCGGTGATCTACACGGTGATCCTGAAGCCCGCCACGCCGCAGAACATCGTGATCGGCGGCGCCTCTGGCGCGATGCCCCCGGTGCTCGGCTGGGCGGCGATGACGGGCGACGTGACCTTCCAGCCGCTCCTGCTTTTCCTCATCATCTTCGCGTGGACGCCGCCGCACTTCTGGGCGCTCGCGCTTTACCGGCGCAAGGAGTACGCGAACGCCGGCGTGCCGATGCTGCCCGTGACCCACGGCGAGGCGTACACGCGCCTGCACCTCCTGCTCTACACGCTGCTATTAACCGCGGTGACGCTCCTGCCTTTCGCGACCGGCATGACGGGCTGGTTCTACCTCGGCGTGGCGCTCGTGCTCGACGCGGTGTTCCTGGGCTACGCGGTCGCGATCTGGCGCCGCTACAGCGACGGGCTCGCGAAGCGCACCTTTGCCTTCTCGATCTTCTACCTTTCGATGCTCTTCGCGGGCCTGATGGTCGATCACTATCTCCCGGCCCTGCCCGGATGACGGCGGTGCGCGCTTCGGCGGCGGCGTTCGCTTGCGTGCTGGCGCTGGCGGGTTGCGAGAAGCTCGCCGGCTCCAGGACGCCGTTCAACGCAATCGACGTCACCGGCTCGCCGATAGGCCGAGAGCTCAATCTCACCGACCATAACGGGGCGCCGCGCACGCTCGCCGATTTTCGCGGCAAGCTCGTGGTGGTCACGTTCGGCTACACGCAGTGCCCCGACGTCTGCCCCACGACCCTGGCGGACCTCTCGTCGGCGCTGAAGAAGCTGGGGTCCGACGCCTCGCGCGTGCAGGTTCTCTTCGTGACGATCGACCCGAAGCGCGACAAGCCCGAGCTCCTCAAGCAGTACGTGCCCGCATTCGATCCGGGCTTCCTTGGACTCTACGGCGACGAGGCCGCCACGAAGAAAGCGGAAAGCGAGTTCGGGGTCTATGCGCAGGAGCGCGCGGGCAAGACGCAGGAGTCGTACACGGTGGACCACACGGCGCAGATCTTCGTCCTCGACAGGGAAGGACGCCTGCGCCTGATGATGGCCTACGGCGTAACGCCCGAGGCGATGGCGTCGGACTTCAGGATTCTGCTGAACTCGTAGAAAACTTCCCGCGAGGCCGCGCCCTTCAGTGCAGCGTCGCGAGCTGCTTCTTCATCTTCTGCATCGCCTTCGCCTCGATCTGGCGGATGCGCTCGGCCGAGACGCCGAACTCCGCGGCGAGCTCGTGCAGCGTCTTCGGATCGGACTCGGCGAGCCAGCGCGCCTGGATGATGCGCCGGCTGCGCTCGTCGAGGCTTTGCAGCGCCTCGCCCAGGCCGCGGCTCTGGTTCGACTCGCCCTGTTCGCGCTCGAAGAGCTCGGCGGGGCCTTCGGCCGAATCCGTGAGGTAGGCGATCGGCGTCACGTTGAGGTCCTCGCCGTCGTCCGGGGAGGGCTCGAGGGCCACGTCGCCGCCGCCCAGGCGCTGCTCCATCTCGATCACGTCGCTCTCTTTCACGTTGAGCGTCTCGGCGACCTGCTTGATCTCCTTGGGGGTGAGGGCGGCGCTCGACTTCTTCATGCTGCGAAGGTTGAAGAAGAGCTTCCTTTGCGCCTTGGTGGTGGCGATCTTCACCATCCGCCAGTTGCGCAGGATGTATTCGT